>JAITLH010000254.1 GCA_031277995.1 Deltaproteobacteria bacterium | reverse complement strand
AAATGACAATGTCTTGATTTGATTAAAGTTAATGGATAAGCTAGGCCAAAATTAGTTAAATTTTGATAAAAATATATAAAGAATAATAAAGTAACTTAAGTTAATATTTAAAGTTGTCAGGGGTTATTAAAATATAGATTTAGGTTAATGGCTCCACAATTTCAGCCCCCTAAAATTAGCCTTATGGCCCTAGGGTCCAAGGCCAAGAAGGGGTTTGGGCCGGGCCGGGGCGAACCGGGTTATTTAGCCTGGCCAATGAGCAATATTTTAGGGAATCAGGCCCCGGGAAAATGGCCTTGGCCGGTAATTTGTCTAAAAAGGGTAGATATTTAGATTTTTCAAGCCCTTTATGTCTTGGAAAACCCAAATTCGCTTGAAACTTTGTCATGGTTATGTCCAGATAAAATGTTACTTTTCAGGTTACTGACTTATTACATAATAATATTAGATAGACTTAGTAATCTCTAAGCGCCGCCTCGATATCTATACGATCATTATTATACGGTCAAGCTAAATTTTTATAGCTTAATAAAATTATCGACCAAAAAATTTAGTGGCAAATGATGCCTCAACTGAGTTAATATGAATTTGAGGCCAAATAAGGTACGTCTAAACAAACATGAAATAAGCAGAGCCCCTAATAGCGTCCAAAAATATTTGATGGCACCAATAATTTATAAGGCTCTTCACAGGTAATTCGCCTTATAGATTCACTAATTTTTGGGAACAAAAAAAGTTGTTGCTTTTAAAATAAAGTTATGTATAATTTAAAAGTCGAAAGCCAGAATTCCAGTCCCCGCGCCTTAAATTATATAATTCTAGATGGCCCGTAATCAGAAAGAGGCTAGACGGGAGAAAAATTTACCTTGACCTCTATGGTTAACGATAAGTTTTTATACGCTTGCGCTCTCTTAAAATAGATTTTTGACGCCAAAACTTGATATTGAACCTGATTTTGCCCACATAAAGATAGAACAGACTGGAATTAAAATTTGTCTAAAGAATAATTTTATAACGCTAAACGCACAAAAAGAAATTCCAAAAATTATATTCTAGCAAAAATTTACCAAAAACAAAACAAAAATCCTTAAAAATTTAAGGATCTTAAGAGAGAACTCCCCTTGGGCTAAGGGGCCGTTATGGATAAGTCCTTAATCGGCTTGGGCCCTTAATGGGGAGATAGTCTTCTTAAGCCGGGGAAAACTCCGGGACTTAAAAGAACTTTTGGCCGGAAATAACCTAACTCCGGTTAAATAATTTTTCCCTTGGCCTGGGCCAGGGGGCCTTTTAGGTGACATTATGAAGTGCCCTTTCTGCGGCCAGTTGGACAACAAGGTTATCGATTCCAGGCTTAGTCGCGACAACATGGCCATCCGTAGGCGCCGGGAATGTTTGGTTTGTGATCGAAGGTTTACCACCTATGAAAAAATCGAAGAACACATTCCGATGTTGATAAAAAAAGACGGCCGGAGGGAGCCTTACTCGCGCGTCAAGCTAACCAAAGGCATCACCACGGCCACGCAAAAAAGGCCCGTCCCGATGGCCGAGATAGAGCATTTCATCGATCAACTGGAGCGCCAGCTTCAAGAGACCGGTTACAACGAGGTCAAGACCTCGGAGCTGGGCGAAAAGGTCTCGGACTTTTTAAGGACCACCGACGACGTGGCCTACGTTCGCTTCACCAGCGTCTACAAGCGCTTTAAAAACCTCGAGGATTTCGATCGCGAGATCCGCCAGCTGGACGGGGACAAAAGCGCCAAGGTCGAGCCCCTCCCGGCCGAAAAGAACGAAAAGCGCAAATAGCCGACCCACCCCAAACGGATCCGACAAAAACCAAACGTGGCCTAACGTTCGGGACGCCCTTGACTTGGCCTTTGACCCATGCCCAAGCCATGGGGGCCAAGCCAAGGGAAGCCAAGCCAAGGGAAGCCAAGCCCTGGGGGCCAAGCCCCGGGGGGCCAAGGTCCCAAAGGTAAGCCAGGGGGGGCTAAGCCCGGGGGGCCAAGGTCCCAAAGGTTAAGCCCGTCCCGGGGCAAGCGCCTAACCGTGGGTAAAAGCGGTCGATTATTTATTGACGATTTTGGGATTGGAGAACTCGCGAGATCTTGACAGGGCCAAGTGACTTGAGTTAATATAAGCCTTAGAGCGTTTTTGTTCTGGAATAATTGACCCTAAATGATAACCAAATAAGAATAGTTTTTCCACTAAATATATTATTTATCTTATGAATATTAAAATGATTTAACTTAAACCATTAAAAAGTTTCTTTCGTTTTCTAATTAATCCCGTGGACACGCCACTTTATGGTTGGCCGGACCATGGCGGTTCGCTCTTTAAGCTTAGCTTTGGGTAATCGTGGAAAGACCGATCAATAACAATCATGTCAATTCCTCAGTTGACGCCGATTTTTCGGAGTTAATGGATTTTTCCTATGACATGGCCAAAAAATTGTTGCCGTTTTTGGCCAGAAGGCGCATTCCCCTGACCCCGGAAAACTATCACCTTTTTTACGATTACTTTCTGGGCTCCAATCCCGAATTGACCCGTCAATTAAACGAGGCCTTGCAAAAGGAGTCCTTGTTTACCCCAGCCGTAAGTAACAGGATATATAAGACTTTTTACGAGATCGATTCGGAACACGTTAAAGTTTTGACCCAGATGGGCGAACAAATCGAGACCATCTCCACTTCCCTGGAAGAGAACTTAGGCCAAAGCCTGGATTCGACCGGTCGGTTCCAACATTTTTTAAACGATTCCGTCAGCCAAATCGAGCACGGCCAGCTCAGGGCCGAGGAGATGAAGCGGCTGGTCGATAGCTTACTTAGCGAAACAAAAAACGCCTTGGATAGCCAGTCCGCCTTGGCCGATTTGATGGAAGCTTCAAACAAGGTCATCGTGGCCTTGACCGAGGAATTAAAGGACAAGACCAGGCAAGCCAACATAGACGATCTAACCCAGCTCTATAACCGCCGTTTCATGAAACAGCGCTTTGGGGAGCTTATCCATGAATTTTCCGTGGGGGGCTTTAAGTCTTTGAGCATGGCCATCTTTGACCTCGATCGCTTTAAGACCATAAACGACACCTGGGGTCACTCGGTGGGCGACAAGGTCTTGGTAATCACTTCGAAAATCATCAAAAGTTTCGCCGGGGATTACCACGTGGCCTGCCGGTACGGGGGCGAGGAATTCGTCATACTGTTCGTGGGCTTGGAAGAAACGGAAGTCGAGTCCCTAACCGAGAGCATTCGAAAAAAGCTCGAAGAGACCCAGATCACCATCCGCGGAGAAAACATCCCGGTCACCATCAGCGCCGGCATAAGTTATTACGTGCCCGGCGAGGACGAGATCGCCTTTATCACCAGGGCCGACAAGGCTCTCTACGAAGCCAAAGCCGCCGGCCGAAACCAAGTCAAGGTGGCCCGAGAATAAGCCCCGGCTCGAAAAGAATTTAGTCTCTGGCTTTATTTAGGCAAAAACGGTTCCGTTTTTGCCTAAATTTTAGGTATGTTTGATGATTATCTCGATTAATGAAACCAACCCACAGGAGCGCCTTTTAACCAAGGTGGCCAATCTTTTAAAACAAGGGGCCATAATCGCTTATCCCACGGATACCCAATATGGGCTTGGTTGTGACATTACGCAGAAAAAATCCATAGAAAAGATCTATAAAATAAAACAAAGAAGTCTAAAAACCCCCTTTAGCATCATCTGCGCCGATCTCACCCATATCTCCGAATACGCCATCATCTCAAACGCCGCCTACCGGACCTTAAAAAGGTTACTCCCCGGTCCCTTCACCTTCGTTTTGCCCGGGACTCGCCTGGTCCCGCAGATCATGCTAACCAAACGTCACGAGGTTGGCCTAAGGGTCCCCAATCATCCCATCGCCATTGGCTTGGTCAAAATCCTGGGGCGGCCGCTCATAAATACCTCGGCCAAACTCGACGGCATGGACTTGGCCCTCTCCCAGCCCCAGGAGATTGAGGCGGCCTTTAAGGGCACCGTGGACGCCGTGATTGACGGGGGCCCCGTTCCCGGCGAGCCCTCAACGCTGGTGTCTTTGATAGACGACGAGCCTAACATCTTGCGACAAGGCTTAGGGATTTTCTAACCCACAGGCCTTGGCGGCCTGGGCGTTTCCCGGCCGCGGCCTGGGCGCGTTCTGGGCCTTTCGTTTCCCGGCCGGGGCCGGGGTTTTTGGGAATTTTTTCGTCAAGCTTTTTTTTGGGCTTGTTTTTACCCTGGTAAAGGGGTATATTTTTTTCGTACGTAGCTTAAATTTCAACCGCTGATCAGCGAAGCTGAAGGCCAAAGATCCCGAAGGCAGGATTTATGGCCTATTTTTTTTGGTAAGTTCTCCGGGGCCATAGGGAATCCAAGGCCGGCGAGGGCCCCAAGATGGGAAATGAAAAATGGCCTTGATCGAAGTTAGGGGACTTACCAAAACCTTTGACGTCAAGGGACCCGACCAAGTCGAGGCCCTGGTTGACGTCGATCTCGACATCGAAGTGGGGGAGATCTTTGGGGTCATCGGGTTATCCGGGGCCGGAAAATCCACCTTCATCCGTTGCCTAAATCGCTTGGAGGTACCCACCTCCGGGACGGTCGTGGTTGACGGGCGGGATTTGAGCGACCTTGGCCGCGAGGAACTTCGCGGTTTTCGCCGCAACATGGGCATGATCTTCCAGTCGTTCAATTTGCTTTCTTCCCGGACCGTGGCCGGAAACGTGGCCTTTTCCCTGGAAGTGGCCGGAAAAAGCAAAACCGAGATTAAGAAAAGGGTCTCGGAGCTCTTGGAGATGGTCGGCTTGGTCGATAAGGCCAACGCCTACCCGGCCCAGCTCTCCGGGGGCCAAAAGCAAAGGGTGGGCATCGCCAGGGCCCTGGCCAATAGCCCAAAAATCTTACTCTCGGACGAGGCCACGAGTTCCCTGGACCCCCAGACCACGAGCTCGATACTGGCCTTAATCGAGGACCTAAAAAACCGTCTGGGCTTAACCGTCATCTTGATTACCCACGAAATGAAGGTCATAACCGAGATCTGCGACCGGGTGGCCGTCATGGAATCTGGCCACGTGGTCGAATTGGGGCCGGTCTTGGAAGTTTTTTCTAACCCCAAACACCCGACCACCAAAAATTTCGTGGACGCCGTTCATTCCAGCTACGAGAGATTTGTGGATCCTGATTTCAAGGTCAAGGGCAAGCTGGTTAGGATTCTTTTCATGGGCGACATCACTACCGAGCCCTTGGTTTACAACCTAATCAAGCGTTTCAACGTTGAGCCAAACATACTCCAAGCCAATCTGGACGTAATCAAAAAGAACCAAACCACGGGGACCTTGATTATGGATCTGGGCGGGGACCAAGCCGACGTGGACAAGGCGCTGGCCTATATGGGAAGCCTTAACCTGGCCTTTGAGGTGTTAAAGTGATTTTAACCGCGAACAAAATTATATTGCTCAAGATCTCGATCTTGCAAACCCTATACATGGTTTCTCTTTCAACTTTACTCACCTCGCTTTTTGGTATACCTTTGGGAGTTTTATTAGTCATTACCAGAAAAGGTCATATATTAGAAAATAAAATCTTGTATAGGGTATTAGGGATAGTGGTTAACGCCACCCGTTCTATTCCTTTTCCGATTTTTATCGTTTTTGTCATTCCCTTAACGAGGTTTATCGTCGGCACCTCCATTGGCTCAACGGCCGTCATCGTGCCGTTGACCTTGGCGGCCATAGTTTTCATGGCCAGGTTAACCGAGACCTCGCTTTTGGAAGTGCCCTTTGGCGTTATCGAGGCGGCCCAGTCCATTGGGGCCTCGCGTTGGCAAATTGTCTGGAACGTCCTTTTGCCCGAAGCCAAGCCCGGTTTGACCATGGCCGTTACCATCACCATCATTACCTTAATTAGCTATTCGGCCATGGCCGGGACCGTGGGCGGCGGGGGCGTGGGCGATCTGGCCATCCGCTACGGTTATCAACGTTACCAGACCGACATCATGTTCGTTACCGTTCTCATTCTTTTACTTTTCGTCCAGGCCATCCAGGTCGTGGGCGATTACATGGTTAGAAGGTTTACCCGAAAGTGAGAACGTTCGATTCCCTTCATTGGGGATGGCCCTGGCCATCCCCCTGGTCCGTCCCCAATGGAAAGTAAGGCCTTGGATTTTTTGGCCGGGTTTTGAATCCACCAAGACCTGGCTACTTATAAACAATTGAACCAATTGATTTTTTCTTTTCCCAAGGGTCAAAAAGCCCGCTCGCGTTTGGGCTTATTTGATCCGACCGCCGCGGCCCCACCGGAAAAGGGGCTCATCAGAGAGGACAGTATGAGAAGAATTTTGAGTTTTTTCATTGTCGGCCTAATATTGGCCTTTTCGGCCTCGGCCTTGGCCCAGGACGTCATTAAGGTGGCCACCACCAGCGGCCCGGACGTGGCCATTTTAGAAAAAGCCGTCGAAGTGGCTAAGGGCAAAGGCCTGGACGTCCAGATCGTCGAATTTAGCGACTACGTCCAGCCAAACGTGGCCTTGTTTGAAAAGGAAGTTGACATCAACGCCTTTCAGCACGTCCCCCATTTGGACAATTTTAACAAGGAGAGAGGAGCGAATTTAGTTTCCATAGGCATTACCTACATCGCCCCGATCGCCTATTTTTCCAAGAAAATCAAAAAGATTGACGAACTCAAAGAAGGCGATAGCGTGGTCATCCCCATCGATCCCACCAACGGTGGCCGCTGCCTACTCCTATTGCAAAAAGCCGGTTACCTCAAGGTTAACCCCGAAACCGGGCTGGCCCCGACCCTTCTCGACATTACCGAAAACAAACTAAACCTCAAGATTTTGGAAGTGGAAGCTCCCCTCACCCCCCAGGCCCGGGACGACGCGACCATCGTTTGCATCAATAACACTTTTTCCGCCGAAGTGGGTTTAAATCCCCTAAACGATTCCATCTTGATTGAGGACGCCGACAATCCCTACGTCAACATCATCGTGGTCAGGCCCGAGGATAAGGATAATCCCAAATACAAGCTATTCGTGGAATCCTACCAGTCCCAAGAAGTGGCCGATTTCATAATCGATGAGTACAAAGGGGCCACCATTCCCCAATTTGAGTACAAAAAGAAATAAGTTTAAACCCAAAAACTAAACTTCAATGCCAGCCCGGGCCGAACCAAGTTTCGTCCCGGGCTTTTTCGGTTTTTTGGGGGCCCTGGCAGGGGCGCCTTGGCTCCCGTTGCCGCCTTAGGTTAGGCGCTTATTTGAAGGGGAAAAGCGTTTAAGAGAACGTGGCGGGCGGGGCCGGACCCAAGGATGCTTTGGTAGAGGCCAAACTCCGTGACCGTGAAGGGCGGGGCCAGAACTGGCGGGCCGGGAGCCTGGGGGCCGGAATCCTGCGGACCCAGCTCCTGGGGGCCCAGCTCTTTGAAGCCCAGCTCTTGCTGGCCGGGAACACGCGGGTCGGAATCCTGGGGGCCCAGATTTTTGGGGCCGCTCCCAAGGGCCCGCGCGATTTTTTTGGCGTCCCGCTGTTTTACCCTGGCCAAGGTAACGTGGGGACGATAGGGTGAGGCCGGCGATATTAGGCCAAGCCCTTGATGGAGGGCTTCGTTAGCTAAACCGTATAGGGACGTTAAGGCTGGATTGTCCCTTATCCCAGCCCAGAGGACTAGGCTCCGGCTCATTTTAAAGGTGCCCAGGCTGGAAAAATGTATCTCGAAGGGATTGGCTTTAACCTTGGCCAAGGCGGCGCTAAGATCTTGGAGGCGACTTTTTTCAAACTCGCCGAAAAATCGCAAGGTTATGTGTGCCTTGCCTCCGGGCAGAATGTTCGCGTCCGGAAAATGGCCGGAAAGGTTTTTTAAGGCCAAGAACTGGGCTTGGGGAATCTCGATGGCCGTAAATAGCCTGATGGTTTCTGACATGTTTTTTCGGTTTGGTTTGGCGCTGGGGAAAGGGATTTTTTTATTGACACATGGCCAAAAAAGTATTATATTCACAAAATCCGCCAACGGTCAAGGGGCGGATCAAAGCCGCCAAAGCCGCTTTGAATCTAACCCTTGTCAGAAAATCTTGCCGCGGTGGGTAAATGAATTTTTGGGGCTATAGCTCAGTTTGGGAGAGCGCATGACTGGCAGTCATGAGGTCAGGGGTTCGAGCCCCCTTAGCTCCACCAATTTTTTAAAAAACTAAAAAACGAAAATAACGAAAGTCCGAAAGTCCCCCCAAACAAGACTTTCGGGCTTTTTTTTGGCTTGGACGAGTTGTCCAAGACTGGCCATTTTGGACCTACCATTTCGTGGTCGAAGAAAAAGCCCACGGCCATAAAACCGCGTTAAAAGCCCACGGCCGGATGCTTAGACAAGAGCGCCAATTAAAAACATTTGGTGATTTTTAGAAGTCCCCGGGTCGTTTTTTATGGTGCGCGTAATTTGTCTGGAAGCGTTGCCTTACTCAAATTGTTTTGTGGCGTACGGCAATCTAATGTCGGCCTTCCCATCGGCTCCTTTAACCAAATTAACGGGAACCCATGACTATAACGCCAATAAAAGTTTTTAACACCGTTGGCCCTTGCGAGCCTTTAAAACACTACATGGTACCTGTTTTGCCCCGACAACGGGAAGTGATTGATTTGATTGATGGCGAATATTATTTTGTTCTTCATGCCCCAAGGCAGTCTGGCAAAACAACTTTTCTAAAAGCCATAACCAATCAAATTAATTCTGAAGGCATACATTATGCTTTTAATTGTTCACTTGAAGCTTTGGACAATACGAGCGATGTAAATCAAGGAATAGATGAAATAATATCTCAAATTCAGGTACGTCTTAGTTTTTCTGACATGGAAAAAATTACATATCTTAATTCTAAGTATATAACTCCTTCTCAAGCAACTGCATCAACTAAATTATTATATTTCTTTCGTTATTTATGTAATAATCTTGATAAACAATTAATAATTTTTTTTGATGAGATGGATTGCCTTCTTGAAGGCCCATTAATTTCTTTTTTGCGTCAAATTCGTCTTGGTTATAACGAACGTAATGATACTAAAAAAACAAAATTTCCCAGAACTATAGCGCTAGTGGGTATGAGAGATATAAGGGATTACCTAGTCCAAGTTAGGCCTCAAGCAGAATCAAAAGGATTGGCCAGCCCTTTTAACGTCAAAAAGGAATCCTTAACCCTACCAAATTTTACCCAAGAGGAAATCAAGGCCCTTTACCATCAACATACCGAGGCCAGCGGTCAAATTTTTGAACCTGAGGCCATTGTTAGGGCGTGGTATTGGTCCGAAGGTCAGCCCTGGCTTGTTAACGCTTTGGCTTACGAAGTCGTTACCAAAATTTTAAACAAACGGTACTCCGAAACCATAACCGGGGCTTTGATCGATCAAGGCGCCCAAGCCTTAATTCTGCGCCGTGACACCCACCTAGACTCCCTCACGGAGCGGTTAAAAGAGCCTAGGGTAAGTAGAATCTTCGACGTCATACAGTCGTCGAGGGATCGATACCCAAAAGAGGTTTCGGACGATGATAAGCGCTATGTCCTTGATTTGGGACTAATCAAAACGGTAGACGGGATTTACCAACCGGCCAATCCAATTTACGAGGAAGTTATTTCTAGGGCCGCGAGTCATAAACATCAGGATAATTTGCCGGCTGATTTAACCTTTAAGTGGTTAGATGGACATAAGCTGTATATGACTTCCCTTCTTAAAGATTTTCAACGGTATTGGCGCATAAATGCAGATATGATAGATGATCCTCATAATTTCAATGAATCGATCCCCCATATCCTTATCTTCGCGTACATGCAAAAGGTTGTAAACGGCGGGGCTACGATAAGCCGAGAATACGCTTTTGGTCGGATGCGCGTGGATGTTAACGTCACTTATAAAGGCGTCTCGTATCCGGTGGAAATTAAGATCCGAGGCTTGGATAAATTCGTTGAATCGCGGACTAGAGATAGCCTAAAACAGTTGCGTTCTTATATGGATAAATGTGGGGCCAAGGAAGGCTGGTTGGTGGTCTTTGACAGGGGTAAGGAAAGAAGCTGGGATGAAAAAATTACATGGGAAACTACCCAATTTGAAGGGGTTACCATTCATATCGTTGGTTGCTAGAAGCCTAAAACGCGTCTAGGCATATTGCCAACCCCTTGGATGCGGGAACAACGACCGGTTTTTTCTATAATTGTAAAATTATAATAATATTGTTATTCTTATAATCCATGAGCTTAGACTTTCTATATATTTTTTAGATATATTATGGTAAATATTCTCTATACGTAATTTGATTAGTCATTTAAAGCGCGCTTATTTTTGTAAAAAAATTAAAAGTCCGAAGTCTTATTTTAGCAAGACTTCGGACTTTTTTAGTTTGCCAATTGGAAAAAAGACCAGCGATGGGCTAAGGCTTAAGGCTTCTTAAATCAAAAACCGAAAACCTCACCCCCAATTACAAATCGGCCAGTAACGCCCAAAATCGACCCGTGGCGGCCTTGGGCCGCGGGGGCGGGTAGGTGGATAGTGGCAAAGGCCCCCAAACGCTTCTAGGCCCCTTATAGACCGTTTTAAACGGCGGGGCTAAGCCATGAATACGCGTTTGGACTGGGGCGGGTGGCTCTTACCTCAAGCATAAAGGCCTCCCGTATCCGGTGGAAATTAAGATCCGGGGTTTGGATAAATTCGATGAAGCGCCGGCCAGGGTGGGCCTAAAACTTTTGAGTTCCGAAATGGATATACTCGGGGCCAAGGAAGGCTGGCAGGTGGTCTTTGACAGGGCTAAGGCGGGAAGCTGGGACGGGATAATTTCTTGGGAAACCTCACGGTTGATGGGGTTACCATATGCTCCTGTGGTTGCTAGGAGGCCTAAGCGGATCTTTAGGCATATGGCCAACCCCTTGGTTTTTTGGGGCCATGCTAGGTTTGGGTTGGCGCGTGGCGGGCGGGCCTGGGGGGGGCCTGGGGGGTTTAAGCGTCCCCCTTGAACTTTAGGTGGCCGGGTGAGTTTTCTTTAGGGCGACAAAACGGCGCGTCGCCTCCAAAGATTCGGGGGCGACGCGCCGGGGTTTAAGAATTCGGGATGGTTTGCGTTTATTGTTTTGGGACCGGCCCTAAATTTAGCATTCGCGTCCAGCCAGCGCCGTCGTTATCGATCGCGATCCACATGTCGCCGTTTAGTACGCACAGGCTTTCCACTTTTTCTAGCAGTAGATTATTTTCTTTTAAAATGTCGTAAACGAGTTTTTTCTCCAACTTCTTTTCATTGGCGAAGTCCTTGGAATCGAAGGAGTAAATTCTTTTGACCTCCGCCGTGCCGCCCATGCCTTTGTCGCGTTCCACGATCAAAAGCCTTCCGTCGTCAAGGGCGGTAATGTCGGAGAGCCCCATCCAAAACTTCTTGGGATCCTTGGAGTGGACTTCCAATGGATACCAAGCGGTCTCCCATTGTTTGGAAGCCGGGTCAAAGCGCAAAATCGCCGCGTCGGGACCGTCCAAAACGAAACCCCGTTGAAAGGCCGCGTAAATCTTGCCGTCAGGCGCCACCGTTACGCCTTCGAATCCATAGTTTTTGGAATCGCCATACTTGGAGAAAAATTCGGAGGGCAATGGATACTCCGTTTTGACCGTTCCGTCAAGTCCGGCGAAAACCAGGAGGTTCCCGGCGCTATCGGCTCCTTCCGAAACCAGCCAAAAACCTTCTTTGGTCCAGCAAATTCCCTCCAAATCGTACTCGGCGGGAACGCCGTCTTTTTTCAGGGGAATTTCCTCCGAGATTTCCACTAGCCCGTTTTTCGCGTCCTTCATGTCCAGTTTCCATATGATCGAGGGGGAACGAGCGTTGTCGGGGACGCTATAAATATCCCGCCCGTCGGTGGTGAAGCCCGAAAGGGCGCTCCAGGGAAAGGCCTTGGAAGATATCGCTGGGCTATTGGGATCAACGGTAGCGGGGCCATCGCTTACCGAATAGACGTTTACGGTTCCGTCACCTTCATTGGCCGTGACGATTAATTTTTTGCCGTCGGCTCGCCCCGCCAGAACCGTCACGCCTTCGGGGGAGATGCCCGTCGGAAGAAGGCCTAGAAGCTCGGGCTTTTTGGGATCGTTCACGCGATAAACGGCGATGAAGGAACCTCGTTCCGAGACGGCGATCATGAGGTCGTCATCGAAAAGACGCCCTCCGGTAACGCCTTCGACCTCAAGGCTGCGGGAATTGGAGCGGGAGTCGGGGTAATGTCCCAATAGGGAAGCGGCGGATTCAAGCTCGAGCCCAGAATCCCAAACCGGCGTTCCGTCGAGTTTATGCAAGCTCACGCCCCGGCCCCCTGAGTAGACGTTGTCACCAAAGGTTTTTAGGGACGAGTCGCCTTCGTTGGCCAAGGCGAGATAGACCTCGTTACCGGCGGTGACGTAAGCGATCCCGTCGGGTTCCCGGCGTCCTTTATAGGCCTCGGTAAATTGGATTTTCCCGTCCTTTTGCAAATCGGCCTCGCGCTCGGCCGTTCCCGCGCTAAAGACGGTTTTTATCTTGGGACTCTCGAAATTTTCAATATCCACTATGGCCACGGCGTTATTCTCTTGAAGGGTCACGGCGAACTCTAGCTGGTTGGGGTGGATGGCTACGAATTCAGGTTGGGGATCGGCGGTGAAATTAACGCCGCTAACGGCGTCGAGCGTGGCTTTGGGGAATTCGACCGACGATACCTTCGAAGCCGAGGGATTTTCGAAATTCAAAGTCACGACATCGACCCGCCCCGCGCGTTTGCCGTCGATGGTCGCCTCGCCTTCCGAATCCGTTTCCTCGTCCTCTATCGCGACAACCGCGGCGACTTTTCCGTCACGCTCGGCCAAGGCCACGCAATCGGGGCCGATGCCTATCTCGACCTGACCCAAAAGGCGAGGCGAAGCGCGATCGGCGATGTCGTAAATAAAAAGGCTCCCTGGGGTTGGCTTGTCTAAGCCATCGCCGTTTCTCGCCGCGACCACCAGGTATTTTCCATCGCCGGTGACGGAGGCCGAGGTGGGTTCCGCTTCCCCTATGGAGATGTCCGTCCCGGTAATCGGTTTTTTAGGGTCCGAAATGTCCAATAGCCCGACTTTACTGCCGGAAGCATTGGTGTAATAAAGAAACAATCCGTCGGGGGTTCCGGTGACGATCTCGGCCACGCCGCCACCAGGCACGGCGTAATGGGATTCGAGGTTGAAAGATTGAACGTGGGCTGAGGCGCCGGCGCTTGAAAAAAGCAGGAAGCAAAACAGGCAAAAGGGCAGAAGCGAATTTTTTATCATACAAACTTTCTCCTAAAATTTTGATTGTTTCAGCTATGAAACAATTAAAATTATTGACCCTTTAAGTAAAGCCAGTGTCAAGGAAAAGTAAAATCGTTGCAACTTAAGTAACAAAATCCCACGGGCGCCGTCAGTTTGGTAGCCCCCCTAACTTGCCTGACACCAGGCGGCCCTTGACCGCGCCGACGGCTCGCGGCCATATGTAAACCGTCTAGCCTCAGACGAATTTAAAGCCAAGCCGCTTCGATTCCCGACTTATCGCGTCAGATGGAGCGGTCTTTGCGGACGGGGTGCGCGCCGTAGTCTCGCGTTTGCCGCCGACCGGCCAGCGCCCAAAACCTCACCCCCCTCTTGAAATCGCCCCATAAAGCCTCCTTACCGGCCCTTAGCGCCCTTTGGCGGCGCTGGCCGGGAAAGGGGTTATAACGGCAAACGTCACCAAACGCTTCCAGGCCCCTTATAAACCGTTTACGTCGAGTCTCCAAAAACCCAAGTTCATTACGCCAAGCCGCTTCTTAAACTAGCCGTGATCGGTTACTGGCAATGCTAAAAATAAAGTCGCTTCAACATCAAGCAATCATCCCATCATTTGATAGCCCATAAAACGGCTTCGAAAAAAAGTCCGATAACTAAAAACGCTTGTCTCACGCTCGGAACCAAAACGCTTGATCTTTAAACCCTATAAATAATCAATGACTCAATCGACAAGGCTTTGATGACCAGGAAAAGGAAAATTTATCACGCCAAGGGTGAGTTTATCTCGCCGTTTTATCCCGCCACTGGGGTGACTTTATCTTGCCAAAGCCGAATTCATACAGTCATTGAATCTTGCCGCCGTAACTTGACGTTTTATCCCGCCAAGGGTGACTTTATCTTGCCTTTTATCTAGCCACGGGCGATTTTATCTTGTCGCTTTATCCCGCCAAGGGTGACTTTATCTTGCCTTTTATCTAGCCACGGGCGATTTTATCTTGTCGCTTTATCCAGCCAAAGGTGACTTTATCTTGCATTTTATCTAGCCACAGGCGATTTTATCTTGTCGCTTTATCCAGCCAAAGGTTAATTTATCCTGCCGTTTATCTCGCCTTTTTATCCCGCCAAGGGTGATTTTACCTTGCCTTTAACTAGCCACGTGAGTTTTATCTTGTCGCTTTATCAAGCCAAAGGTAAATTTATACTGCCGTTTATCTCGCCGTTTTATCCCGCCAAGGGTGATTTTACCTTGCCTTTAACTAGCCACGTGAGTTTTATCTTGTCGCTTTATCAAGCCAAATGTAAATTTATACTGCCGTTTATCTCGCCGTTTTATCCCGCCAGGGGTGACTTTATTTTGCCGGCGTAACTCGCCGTTTTATCCAGCCAAGGGTGACTTTATCTTGCCGGCGCATCTCGCCGTTTTATCCTGCCAGGGGTGACTTTATCTTGCCTTTTATCTAGCCACGGGCGATTTTATCTTGTCACTTTATCCTGCCGTTTATTTCGCCGTTTTATCCTGCCAGGGGTTTCTTTATCTTGCCTTTTATCTAGCCGTTTTATCCCGCCAGGGGTGACTTTATCTTGCCGGCGTATCTCGCCGTTTTATCCAGCCAGGGGTGACTATATCTTGCCTTTTATCTAGCCACGGGCGATTTTATCTTGCCGGCGTTTCTCGCCAAGGGTGAGTTTATCTTGCCGTTTTATATTGCCATATGACAAGATAAATGCTAAAATAGCGAGAATTAAATTAGCTTGGAGGTATTTCCTACGCAAGAAAATAACCGAATAGAGTTCAAGAGCGAATTAAGCGACCGCTTTGAGCGAGCCGTCGTGGGCTTTTTAAATTACCCGGGCGGCGGCGAGATAATCATAGGCGTGGACGATAACGGCAATGCCGTCGGCGTAGAGGATTGTGACGCCCAACAGCTGATGATCGTTGACCGAATTCGCAACAATATAAGACCGCAGGTGCTCGGATTGTTCGACGTGGTTCAAGACCAAATCGACGGTAAGGACGTTATCCGAGTGATTGTGTCGTGCGGACAACAACGCCCGTACTATATACGCAAACATGGAATGTCGGAGCTTGGCTGTTATATCCGCGTTGGCTGTTCGTCGCAGCCCATGAACGAATCAATGATAGAGGAATTGATTACCAAGCGTCAGCAAATTAGTCTACAAACAATGCCTTCGCCGCGGCAAAATCTCACGTTCAAACAGCTTTACGTTTACTATGGAGAAAGAAACTTTGAACCTACGGAACAATTCATAGAAAGCCTTGATTTACGGCTAAGCGACGGTGGTTTCAATTACGCCGCGTATTTGCTATCCGACGAAAACGGCGCTTCGATTAAAGTAGCGTCCTACGCGGGAACGGACAAGGCCGACCTATTTGAAACGCGCGAATATGGTAACCGCTGTCTTATTACGGCAACGGAGCGGATACTTGACCGGATGGATTCCGAAAACCGCACGTTCGTTAAGATAACGTCGAAAAATCGCCTAGAAAAGGAGCGGGTGAATTCAATCGCCCTGCGCGAGGCCGTGATAAACGCGGTTATCCATAACGACTATGCCAAAGGTTACCCGCTCGTCGAGATTTTTATGGACAGAATCGTCGTTACGTCTTGCGGCGGTTTGGTGGAAGGCTTATCGGAAGCCGACTTTTTCAAATGCCGTTCCATGCCTCGTAACCGCGAGCTTATGCGCGTGTTTCGCGACATGGCCCTTGTTGAGCAAATCGGCTCGGGCGTGAGCCGGATACTCAAAATCTATGACAGTTCGGTTTTTGAGTTTACTCCAGGTTTTACCGTCGTGACGTTCCCGTTTGAAAAAGCGTTTATCTCGCCAAATAGCCAGCTAAGCGACAAAACAAAACAGCGTCAACCTACAATGCTGGACGTTATTAAAGAAAACCCGACCGCTACGATTCCCACGCTGGCCACGCTTACGGGCAAATCATGTCGCACGGTTTCCCGCGAACTTCGCCAGTATCAGGATGCGGGGCTGATTTACAGAGAGGGCTCGAGGAAAAAAGGTCTCTGGTTGGTTAAGTAAATAAAGGGGCTTAAAGGAGTTTAGGAGGGAAAAAGGTTTTCTGGTGGGAACTGGCCAAGCGGCGCGGGCTAGCCATCAAAGTCCGGTGGCCTATTTTTTAAGGGAACCAGAAATTTAGAGCGGGGAAAACGGCGGGGTCAATAGATAAAATTTAGCTGGGTTTACGGGAAAATTTTCCGTAAGCCCTTTTTTTATGCCTAAACGAGGGGAAAGAAACGGTCCGTTTAGATGACGGATTTTAAGTAAGGGCCCAAAAACGCGAGCCAAAGCGCGCGCGGTTTTGGGCCGTTTTGGTTTTTGGGGACTAGCGTTGCCTCTTTCTGAAATCGTGGGGCGTAAGGCC
>JAITLH010000131.1 GCA_031277995.1 Deltaproteobacteria bacterium | reverse complement strand
GCGGCGCCAAAACGGCCATAAAGCGACCGTAAAGTAAATGTTTTTCAAAAAAACAGGCCGGCGGGCGGCGCCAAATGGTCCGTAAAATCAAAACTTCAAATGAGTCAAAAAAAAGTTTCCGGCCAATGGCCAGGCCCATTCTTTTTTTTGTTTACTAAAAAACTCCCAATTTAATTTTTTAAATTAAAAAACGGTCGATGAAGTTTCCACCGGCAAGCCATCTAAAATAAAAAAGGCCATGTTTCCCCTAATCTGGTCCAGATATAGACTATGGGTGCCATCGCCCAATTGAAAATCGATGAGATCCCCCGGGACCATGACCCGGGCTTCCCGGCGCCCGCTATCGGCGTAACGAATCCTGACCGTGACCTCGCGGTCGAGACTGTTTAAATCGACCAGTGACAAAACGGCTTGGCCGTTAAAGGCGGCCTTGTTTTCCATGGCCCTTAAAGTAAACCGCTCCCGGTTTTCGCTGGGTCCCACCTTGGCCGGACCGGGCTGGTCCAAACTCTCCGGGGCCTTAATGGCCCCGCCTTCCGGGGGCACCACCTCGGCCTGGGGCTCGGACGGCGCTTGGGGGCTTTGGGCGTTTTGGCCGGGGCTTTGGCCGGCCGGGACCAAGCTACCTTCGCCCTTGGCCAAGCGATCTTTCAATAAGGTCAGTTCCTCTCGGGCGGCCGTTAAATCCATCTCGGCCAAGGTGAGCTTTTCCCGAAGGGATTCGTTTTCAAGCTCAAGTTTACTGACTTTTCTGTTGACGGTTTCGGTCTTGTTGACGGTGTCGGTCCGGCCGTGATCGTAGCTAAAATACCAGACCAGGCCGCATAAAAGGAGTAAGGCGGCCAAGCGCACGAGTCTTTCCAGCCTGCGAAAGCCCTTCCCTTCTTTGGGTTCGGATTTTCTAAAGGGAGATTTGTCTAAAGTCGGGTCGGGTATTTGCATGCGCGCTCTCGAAAAGGGAAAACTCTCTGGCAAAAAAAATTTTGCCAGGTCTGGGCCGGAAAAGATCCGGCCGGGCGGACTCTCCCCCGCCCCAAAAAACGCCCCGTAAACGGCCAAAAAGGCCCCTGGGAGGCCTTTCGCGGCCGGGGTTGGGGGTAAGGGAGGGTCAAGCGGCCGGCGGGGCCCTGAGGGGCCATTACGGCCGTTTGGCCAAGTAACCCTTTCGGGCGATTGGGCCGGCTCAATTGGGCCGGCCGGGGAACTTAAGTCGGGCAAAAAAACAAAATCGCAACAAAAAGTGCCCTCAGACTAAGAATCAGGGGCACTGGGACATTAGGCTTGGGGTTTTTTTTGACCAAAATCAAAACGATTAGGGCCTCCGGAAGCGATTTAATTTGTTTTGGTCTAACTTTTGCTTTTTACGCGCCCCCCCCATCGATGGGGTTAACGGTTAGCCTTAAACCATCGTTTAAGGCCCAGGGCCAACCCAGGGGTTGGCCCAGGGGTTAGCCCTGGGCTTAAATGATTAGGCCCAGGGAAATGCGGGCCAAAAACTCGTTTAGGGAGGTGGGCGAGGCCGGTTTTTGGAGGCAATCGTCCACGCCGTTTCCGGGGGTCATGACGGTCGCGATGCGATCGAGGTTGGCCGTGCAAATGACAAAGTAGATTGGCGTAATCTTGTGGACGAACTTAACCTCCTTGCAAAAGTCAATGCCGGTTTTGCCCTCGTCGAGTTCATAGTCGCTTATGATTATCCTGGGCTTTTCATTGGTGACCAAGGTAATGGCGTCGTTGATGTTCGAGGCGGTCAAGACCACGAAGTTACTGTCCTCCAAAAACTTTTTTAACAGCTCCCTTTGGTAGGCGGAATCCGAAAGGATTAAGACCCGCCGGGCTTGGTTGGACAAGGGGGTGTTTAGGAGAAAACAGATGAGTTTCTGGGCGTTGTTTAGGCGGGTTTTGCACCTGGTCAAACGGGAGTTTAGCTTCTCAAGCTTGGCCTCGTCAACCGTTTCGGTCGATAGCCGTAGCCTGGAAGGCCCGCTCACGGCCCTTTTGACGTAATTTAAGAAGGCCACCTGCTCGATGTCGTGACCGATGAAGGCCTGGGCCCCCTCGTTTATGGCCATGAGGACGTTTTCGCGGTCGGCCGGGGGATCGCCGTCCACGAAAATAAAGGCTATTTTTGGCTTTTTGTCGGAAACTTCCTGGAGGATTTTGACGCTAAGGGCGTCCTCGGCATGGAAATCCATGACCACCAGATCGGGGGCGGCCTCGATGATGGCCTCGGCCTGGGTTACCAAATTCTGGGCCGGATCCGGCGCCAGGCCCTCAACGACGGTAAACTTGTCGGTCAGGTGACCGGATATGACGGCTCGATGATCTTCATTGGCTATCATCAAGAGTATTTTTACGTTTAAATTCGCGACCAACTTAGAACCCCCATTAATGTATTACTAAAAAAACGAATTACTTTTTTTAAAGTAACCGCGTCTAAACTTTATTAAAAAAACTTAGGCGTAAAGCTAAAAAACAGACCTTATTGGTATCTTATGGACATCTTGTGGATACCTTATGGATACCGCCCCCGGTTACCCCAGGCGCCTTAGTGGCCCGGATACCGACCCCGGTTACCCCAGGCGCCTTAGTGGCCCGGATACCGCCCCCGGTTACCCCAGGCGCC
>JAITLH010000371.1 GCA_031277995.1 Deltaproteobacteria bacterium | reverse complement strand
TAACGAAGCCCGGGGTCGCGAAGAGCGTGGGGGTCGTTCCGGCGGAGGTTCTTTTCGCCGCAACGAGTAAGACCCCTGACCCTTGGCAAACGCTGTAAGGTGAATGCCCCATAATAATCTACCAGCGGTATCAAGCCTAATTTAGGTTTGATACCGCTGGTTTTTTTTTCTAAAAAAAGACCCCTGGGTGGGCCAATGGCCTTATATTGGGCTTGCGAAAATTGATTAAAGGGGTAACGGAAAATAACCTTAGGGAACCATATACGTTACCTAAGGTAAGATGTAATTAGGGAAAAGGAATTATAGGGTAAGGGGTAAATAGCCTGACGGGCATATACGCGTAAGCCAAGGCCTACGGATTTGACAAATTTTCGTTACGGGATTGGGGGAATCGCCGAAAAAAAAAAGGGATTGGCCTAGGGGGGCTTGGAAGCCAGGGCCTCAAAGGGGTTTTTATTCAAAAAACGTTAATTATGCCCAATTGGTTTATCTCGTTTACGATCACGAGGTCGATTTCCTGGGGCATGGTGGATAAAATTTCTTTGTGGATGGCGTTAACTTTTTTGAGCAGGTCGTTTTTGAATTCCGATCTGACCTTGGCGATGTTTTTATCCGAGGTGATGGTCTCAACCAAAAATTTCGGTAATTTGTTCCCTTTGGTGAAGCGCTCGATTTGGCTCCGGCCAAGTTTTAGGCCCAGCCGGCCTAGCCAGGCGCCGCCCAGGGCGCCGATTAAAAGCCCCAAGGGGCCGGAGGCCACGAGGGCCACCCCGCTCCCACCGCAGAGACTCGCGGCGATTAGGCCGGTCCAGGCCGAGACGAATCCGTTGGTGGCCGCGACCAGGGGTTTGGCGAGGCGATCCACGATCAGGGGACGATCTATTTCGACTTGGCCTCCGGGGGTGGTTTCCGTGGAAACGCGGCCATCCAAGCGCAGGCCAAAGGAATCTAGCCAGGCTTGGACCTTGGATTGAATGATGGTTTTTAGGGCTAAAAGTTCTTCGCCCATCTCTTTTTTCACCGTTTGTCTAAGCCTGTCCTGGTAAGCGTCGACCAGTTCGGTGATTTTGGCTTCGACGTCAACGATAACGAAGTTATCCTCCGGGGTTTGTTTAAAGACGGGGATGATTTGGGCGTCAAAAAGATCCAGGGTAATCATGTCGGCCAAGCGATTGGATCGATCTTGGAGATTGGCCTCGACCCTGGGCATCAGTTCGTTTTTTACGAAAGCGTCTTTGGTGGCCATCATCTTGGTTTGGGCCGAATCGAGTTCCGTCTTTATGGCCGGGAGGATGGCCAAACCCTCGGAAATGGCCCCGAAGGGATTGGGACTGGCCATGATCCGATCGGCCGAAAGGCCCAAAAGGGAACGGCAAACCTCCATCACGAAAAACCAATTGGAACTTCCCCCGGACAGGGAAACGGCCTTAACGACATGATCTTTGAGGCCGCTTTTTAACAAATCGGTAAACCAGGCAATGAGATTTATCGACCCGGCCATTAGTTTTTCCGAGCTTGTCGCGCCTATGGAACGCGAGTGGCTTAAGAAAGCCTCGGAAGGCGAGTGGTTTGAGGCCTTGGCCAAAAATTCCGGAACGCTCAAATCTTTGATTAGCCCGAAACGGCCGACCTCGGCGGTGAATTTGGCCTCGGGGTTTCTGGCCACGGTTTCGGAAAAATCTTCCTTGATCCGGCGGCACAGGTAAGACCAAACGTAAAAGTCCCGGCGCTCTTTTTTAAGTTTTTCCTCAAGATTGGGGTTTTGTTCCAAAAACCACTGGTAAAACAGATCGTCAAAAAGACGGCCGCCCAGCTCCATGTCCCCCCAGCTGCCGACCACCTCGCCCTTTTTCATCAAAGCGAAATCGCAGGTCCCGCCGCCAAAATCTATGACCAAATACCCGTCCAGGATATCGCCCAAAGGGAAGCGGTTGTAACCGAGATCGGTCAAAAGGACGCCTTTTGGCTCATCGACAATCTCGGCCGGGCCCAGGCCGGCCCGCTCCATTACCTCCCGCAAGGTTTTTCTAAAGTCCTCCCCGGCTTCGCTGGGGGCCCCGATGATGATGGAATTTTCTTTCGAGTCTAAACTAACCCCAACCCTTCTGGCTTCCCTTAAAAAGGCCTTAAAAAAGTCCACGGCGCAGTTTCTGGCTATCTCCTGGCCGGAGATCTCGGGCTTAAAATTGGCGTGATAGCGATAACCCTTCTCTTCCCTTTCCTCAAGGCTGGCTTGGCCGTAGGTCAACGAGGCCGCCTCGCCTATGATCGGATAAAAAGCCGAGTCGGAAGCGACCTTATCGGCGTAGAGGATGGCCGTGTCAACCGAGGGCGAGCGGCCGGAGAAATGAACGGGAAATTTGTTCTTGGTACCGTAAGGGCATACGGTCAAATACGTATTGGTCGTCCCGAAGTCGATGCCGATTACGCTTTTTAAATGTTCGTTAGCCATGCCTTAATCCATCCCAAAAACCACGATACCATGACAAAAAAGAAACTTCGACAAAATTTGCCGCCGGGCAATTTTCCCGCCGGCCAGTTTTGCCGCCGGCCAGTTTTGGCCAAACTAAGCGAAAAAAACTTGGCGATTTTTTTTGGCCAGTCCCGGCCTGCGCGAATGAAAAAGATCGTTATCGATCGCGGTCATTTGGGCACGGCCTGGCCTTTTTTGACCACCTGGCCGTCTTTG
>JAITLH010000441.1 GCA_031277995.1 Deltaproteobacteria bacterium | reverse complement strand
TCGATAAATTTTAACAAAACAAACCACCCGAATCGTTACCCGTAACGGTCAACCCGCGACCTAACCCAACCCAAGGCTAACCCAAACCGAGGCCAAAACGCCTTTTTGGGGATCCTTTGTTCCTCCGCCAAAAACTCCCCTTAACCAATACCCGGGCCCACCATAAAAGGGCGCCTCGCCCTTTGGCCGCTCTTGACCGCGTCGCCTGGCCATGGGCTCAGGCGCTCCGCCCGATTTTTCGCCGTTTAGTTTTTTTCGCTTGCTTTGGGATGGTGGCCAATCACGATGAAATGGAAGGGCAAACGGTGGCGATATCCTCGACCGCGATGGCCCCTTGCCTAAAGATCCAGGGCACGGGACCGGCCAGATCGACAATGGTCGAGGACAACCCCCCGGCCGTGGGGCCGGCGTCCAGGATTAGGTCGATTTGTTCCGGAAAATAGGCCATGACTTCTTCGACCGTGGTGGGCGGCTGGGAGAGGTGAGGGTTGGCGCTGGTCCCGGTGATCCCCCGGTCGACCATGCGGATTAGGCGGCGGGTTGAGGCCAAACCCTCGACCCTAAGGCCAACGGTCTTGGATTTGCCCAAAAGCAGGTGGTGTAGGCCTGTGTGCCCGGGCATCAAAAGGGTCAGTAAGCCTGGCCAGAACTTGTCCATCAGGGCGTCGGCCTCCTTACTCACTTCCATGGCGTAACTTTGGCTTCGGCGCTTTTGGTCGATTAGGAGCAAAAAAGCCCTTTCGGGCATGCGTCCCGGCTTAAGGTCGGAGATCCGCTCCAAGGCGTCGGGCTTATCGGCCAAGGCCATCAGGGCGTAAAAGGACTGGGTTGGGCCGGCGATAAGGCCCCCGGAAAGGAGGATGTCGGCCGCCGGGGCCAAGTCCTCATAAGTCGCGTCGTTTGGATCTATTTTGATTATCTCGGTCAAGCTTTTCTAATTACCTTAGCTAAATTAAATGACTAAAAGCCCAAAGAAAGCGGCTAAAAAAAAGACCAAGGAAGTAAAAGTAAGCCAATTTAGCCTTCCCGGTCTGCCCTTTCCCGAACCGTTTTGGGACCTCGGATCAAGCAACTCTCATTATTATATACAGCCCATGAGTATCGATCAAGACCCAAAAAATCCCCTGGCCATGGGCAAATAACCCCGCCCGGACCCCGCCCGGGCGGGGCTATTGACAAGGTTATTTTTTGCTGGCATGATAATTTTATCGTCAACCAACGGTTCGCGCCCGCCCAAGGCGGGATTGGGCCCATGTTGACGACCCTTGCTTTAAAGAAAAAACAGAGCCGAAACTCCTTTCTTCGCGAGGGCGAGAGCCGCCTAATAAAGGCCCCTTTATCCAGACCTTTAAATAGACTTAGCTTTGAAGAGCCAATGGCCTCCCGGCCTTTCAATAGTCCCTTTTCAATGATCTTTAAGTTAGGCGCTATTTATCGGGCCCGGTTTTGGCGTTCGCGCCATGACAATTCGCATGAAATTTTGACAATGGTTTAAGGGGCCCACGAGCTTGGGCGCCCGTTGAAATTCTAGGAGGTACTTAATGCCCGAACAGACCGAAACCCCGGATTGCATGCAAGAGGATACCAGGCTTCTGGCCGGAAACTGTCCCAAATGCGGGGGCGAGCTGGAGTTCTTTTCCGTCGACGAGCTGCGCAACCAGAAGCATTGCTATCTTTGCAAAGCTCCCTTTGACGCCAAAGCCTTTGCCGACAAGGTAGGGGTCTCCATCTAGGCCTTGGTTTTGGACCAGGCCGTTCCCCAATCGTCCATAAATACGCCCCGGCCCCCTGGAGCCGGGGCTTTTTCATGCCCGGGGGGCCCCGGGGCCAGTGGCCCAATGGCCAGGGCCGGGCGGTTAATTTATTGACGACGGGTAAAACCTTTTGGCTTTTAATGGACGTTTAAACGCGCGTTTTTGACTTTGCGATTGTGTTTATATAAATGGTCGGTTATAAGTTACCCGGAAAAAGATAAATTATTTGTTTGGTTTTAAAAGTTGACTTTTTTAAGCTAATCATTGGTTTTATCCTGGCCGTCAAGGTTATCGGGCGTCTTGAGATGCCTGGGATTTTATGGTATAAAATGATTCGCGTCGCTTTTAAAGTCGCTTTTTTTCTCGTTAACTTTCTTTGGATTTTTTAGGTGGTGAGTCATGTTCGGAAAGAACTCCAAAAACGGCAAGCTTGGCAAGCATGTTTGGAACGCCTTTTTTGCCAGTAGCGTTGAAATAGAGGGGTCTCTTCGTTTTTCGGGCTTACTCAATATTGACGGAAATTTGACCGGGGCCATCGTGGCCAAAGGCATGCTGGTGACCGGTACCAACGCCACCATTACCGGCGACATTTTCGTCGAAAACCTAATCATCTCCGGAACGGTCAAAGGCAACATCTACGCGACCGGGGAAGTCCACTTAAATAACACCGCCAAAGTGATCGGGAACATCAATTACAATTCCCTCTCCATCATCCCGGGCGCCCATCACGAGGGCAATAGCCACTTTTTTACCGAGGAGGAGAGAGAGGAATTAACGGCCAGAATCCATGAGGAGCTTCACCTGCCGCCCGATCCCAAGGCCAAGGAAAAGAAAAAGCCCGAGTCGCTCCCCGAACCCATCAAGGTCGAGAAGGTCGAAAAGGTGGAAAAGGTCGAGAAGGTGGAAAAGGTCGAAAAGGCGGATAAGTCCCAGCCCGGCGAAGCCGAGGCCATGCCGGCGGCCCTTAAGTCCTAAACCAATCCCCCAACCATCAAAAAAAAACCCGCCGCTGGCTGGTTTTTTTGTGGCTTACTATTGGGCCTTTTGTTCGGGGCCGGGCTCGGCTTTGGGCTCGGCCTTGGGCTCGTCTTTGGGTTTTGGGCTGGCCGGGGCCTTTTTGGGAGCCGGGCTTTTCTTGGCCGCCTTTTCTTTGGGAGCGGCGTCTTTGGCCGCCGTGATTGTGGCCGCCTTGCCTTTGTCCGTTTTGGCCGGGGCCGCTTTTTTGGGGGCCTTTGGGCTTTTTGGTTGGCTTGGGCCCGCCGTTCGCGGGGCAGCGCTCTTTTGGGCCTTTTTGGGCTTGGGGTCGTTTGACAGGGCCGCCTCGATAAAGGAGCTAAAAAGCGGGTGCGGTTTCATGGGCGTGGACTTGAACTCGGGATGAAACTGGCAACCCAAAAACCAGGGTTGATCGGAGAGTTCGACGATCTCGATTAGCGTCGGCTTGGGCAAATTGGGGTTATCCAAGGGGTTTAAGGGCACCTGGCCGCTTATGACCAGCCCCGCGGCTTTGAGCGGGGCGACGTAGGCCGGGTTAACCTCATAGCGATGGCGATGGCGCTCGTGGATAAGGTCGGTTCGGTAAGCCTGGTAAGCCTTGGTCCCGGGCTCAAGTTGGCAAGGGTAAGACCCCAGCCGCATGCTCCCGCCCAAATCATCCTTGGGGGTCCTTTCGGTTCTCATGCCGATTTTGGGATCGAACCAGCTGGCCATGTGAAAGATAACCGGATTGGGCGTGGCCAGGTTAAACTCTTCCGAGTCGGCTTTTTTTAGGCCGGCCACGTTTCTGGCCAGTTCTATAACCGCGCATTGGAGCCCCAAACAGATCCCGAAAAACGGCCGCTTGTGGGTTCTGGCGTAGGTTATGGCCAAAATCATGCCCTCGATGCCGCGGTTTCCGAAACCCCCCGGCACCAAAATGCCCTGGGCCTCGCCCAAGTACTTGTCGAGATTGTTTCTCGTCAAGTCTTCGGCGTTAATGTATTGGAGTTCCACCTTTACGTTATTGGCCAAGCCCCCATGGGTCAAGGCCTCCTGGAGACTTTTGTAAGACTCGGTTAAACTCACGTATTTGCCCACGATGGCGATGGTGACTTTCCGGGTTAGCTCGGCTTGCTTTCTGACCAGATCCTGCCAGGGCTTAACGACCGGGGGGGTTGGGCCCAGCCGCAAAAGCGACGAGACCTTTCTCTCCAAGCCCTGCTCATAAAGCCTTATGGGCAGCTCGTGAATGTTTTTGACGTCCATGGCCGTGAAAACGGCGTCTTGGGAAACGTCGCAAAACAAAGCGATCTTGCTTTTGGTTTCCGCGTCCACCGGTACGCTACTTCGGCAGATGATGATGTCTGGTTGGATGCCCACGCTCCTTAGCTCTTTGACGCTGTGCTGGGTTGGCTTGGTTTTTAGCTCCTGGGTGATCCCCAAATACGGAACCAAGGTCAGATGCATGAATAGGGAGCGGCTTTTCCCGAGCTCATGCTTTAATTGCCTCAAAGCTTCCAAAAAAGGCTGGCCCTCGATGTCGCCCACGGTTCCGCCCACTTCGATCAAGACCACGTCCAAATCGGGCGAGGACATCGACAAAACGGCCGACTTAATCTCGTCGGTCACGTGGGGAATGACCTGAACCGTTCGTCCCAGAAAGCGCCCGCTTCGTTCCTTATCCAAGACGGCGCTGTAAATCGTCCCGGCCGTATGGCTCGATTTCCTGGTCATGGGCGTTCCCAAAAAACGCTCGTAATGGCCCAGATCCATGTCGGTTTCGGCCCCGTCGTCGGTCACGAAAACCTCCCCGTGCTGGTGGGGACTCATGGTGCCCGGATCGAGATTTAGGTAGGGATCGAGCTTTTGCATGGTCACGCCCAAGCCCTTGGATTTCAATAAACTGCCCAAGGAAGCGGAGGTGAGTCCCTTGCCCAATGACGAGAGAACCCCGCCGGTAATGAAGATGAATTTCGTTTTCGAGTTGGACTTCATGATACTCTCCAAAACCCCATTTTGGCCACTTTCAAGTGGCCCTCAAAGGTTCGCGATAAGGCCCCAGGCCCCAATTTCGGGCGCGGTTAAAGGTTATGTTTTAGGCCCAATGCCCCATGTTCCAAGCGGTTTAAAGGTCCTTTTCGCTCCCCAGCCGGCCCGCCCCCACCGGCCCCAAAAAAGGCCGTCCCTCTTAACTTTTCGCCAAGGCGAGAAGGCCCTCCCCAGGGGTTTTCCGACCCCCAGAAAAAAGGCCAATGTCCCAATATGATGCCTGGCCCAGCCAAACCGGCCTTACCCACCGGCCCCAAAAAACTTCCCTTAGCCCATAAACGATAAGCCAAAGGGCGAAAGGAAAAAACGCCCGTTGGAAAAGATTTCCGACGGGCGTTATGAATACGGTAAAGACAACGAAGGTGATTATTCCGTTCTCCGCCCCTTTGGTCAGGGCGCCGAGACGGGGAATTTTGGTTAAACCGCGAGTTTATTTTTTGGCTTAAAAGGTACACAATGGACCCATGTTCATCCGTTCAAATTGTCCGCGAAAAAAAAGATTCCCGACGGGCTTTTGTTTCAAATAACCCCCGGAAACGTAACGGCGCCGCCTTTGGCCTTAAGCCAAAATCACCCAAAAAACGCTTTCCCATTCTGGCGTCCCTGGTCATGGGTTTTTGGTCAAATTAACCTTTTAGGAACCGCTTTTATTCCACACGAGTATAGTTTCCCCCCGAGGCCTTGTCAAGCGAATTTTCGATTCTTTAGGTTTTTCCATGATTAACGCGCTACCCAGACCGAGATAATTTTTCCAAAAAACCCTCGCATGTCCCGGCCAAAAAAAACGTATTTTACGCGAAATCGCCCCGTCCAATCCTACCAAAAAATGGCCTTTTTGACCCCAATTCCAAACAAACGAACTAGCCCAAAAACGGCAAAAAATCGCCCATTGGCCCGGCCAAAAATAAGCGATTTTGGCCAAAATCGCCCCGGCGAAACCCGACCGGAAAACCGTTTTTTTTGACCAAAAAACCCATCCCCTAAAACGGACCCCTAAGCCAATACGGCGGAAACTTTCCGGCCCAAAAACCCAAAAAATACGCCCCGAAATCGCGCCCGGCCATGGTGAGATTTCCCCTTTTTTTACGGGGCTTTTTAACCGCGGTTAGGCTATAATGGCCAAAAGCTTAGCCGATGACTCGTGCCGAAAATCCGCTCAATTTGCCAGGGGTAGCCCCGGCCAAATCAAGCGGATTGGGTGCCCCATTGGACCGGGATTTTTCCAAAAAACGGAGCGTTTCGCCCCCGGTTTTTTCCGCGAAATTTCGCTTTTTTTCTCCCAAAACTTCGTTCGCTTTCAAAAAATCATGGCCCCGGTTTGACCTTTTTTTAAAAGGCGTTTTCTGGCAAACGAGACCAAATTTTAACCCTTTTTCACGCCAATAGCGCCTGGCCATAAACGTTATTTTAAGGCCCCCGGGCTTATCGAAAACGAGCCCAACCAACCAAACTTTGTCACCGTGGGTAAAGGCCATTGCACGTTAAAAAACCCTTTGTCATCACCGCCGAGAGCCGCGACGCATTGGCCGACATCGTCTAACGTTTGCTTAAAATCGAAGCCGACTCTCCCTTTGCCTGGGACTTTTTTAGGCGAAATCCAAACCGCTCGATGGCCATTTTTTCCACTTTGGCCATAAGGGGAAATCCGCTTTCCTTGTAAGGGGTGAGCGATTTTCCGGGGGGCAAAAAAAGGCTTCCTAAGGAAAGGCGCGAGGACTTCAGGGAAGTGAAAAACGCCGCCCATGCTTACGCCCGGATGAGGTCTTCCCTACCCGATTAAGGATTTTTTAAAAGCCCATAAGCTAATGACCAATGGTTTGGCCGAGGATGGCGGGACGTTTCGAAAGGGAAAGATTGGGTTTTACGATGGGGAGAAGGCCAAAAATCGCGGCGCTTAGCCGGAGGCCATCGCGGAAATGATGGAAACGCTTTTTACCCGGGGCAAGGAAAAACATGCCCACCCGGTAATAAAAAAGCGCCATCTCGCGCTGTCATGTCGCGCCCATACGTCCGTTTTCCGTCGGTAACGGGCGCTTGGGGCGGCTTTGGCAGACTTTGATCCTAACCGACCGGAAGGCCCTTTTTGGGTTCCTACCGATTGAATCGGACTTTTACTCCGTCGTTGGGATCTACCGCGACCTGGTCGAGGACGCCAAACAAAAGGACGGTCGCGGCATATTTATCGAGCTTACCCTGAGCCGAGTCCTTGACGCCTTTAGCGAACTTTTAGGGTTTCGGGTAAAAGGGCCAAAAAAATACGGGGCCCGGTAGCCGGCCATTTTATTGGCTAGCCGCGGGGCCCAATGGGAGAAACCGCCCTGGGCTCGGGACGATTATTCGCCCAGGCCCGGCGCTCTGGTTTTCGTTATCGTTTGTCGCAATTTTGAAACGGCCAAGTTTTCCCGGCGATTTTTTTGCCTTGGCCCCTCGGGCCAGTCCCTTCGCGTGTCGCCTATTTTGAACTTCCCGTCCATCCGGCGCGCCAAAAACGCCGATATTTTGGCGTTTTTGGCGTCGGGCCTGACTATTCCCACTCGATGGTGCCCGGGGGTTTGGTGGAAATGTCGTAGACCACCCGGTTTACGCCCGGCACCTCGTTTATGATTCGGCTTGAGAGTTTGGCCAAAAGATCGTGGGGAAGCCTGGCCCAATCGGCGGTCATGGCGTCCACGCTGGTGACGGCCCTTATGGCCACGACCCGTCCGTAGCTTCGGCCGTCGCCCATGACCCCCACGCTTTTGTTGGACAAAAGAACGGCGAAGGCTTGCCAGATCTCCCGCTCCAAACCGGCCTTTTTAATTTCTTGCCTGACGATGGAATCGGCCCGCCTTAGGATAAAGAGGCCTTCCTCCTCCACCGGACCTATGATCCTTATGGCCAAGCCCGGGCCGGGGAAGGGTTGGCGCCATAAAAGGCTATCGGGAATGCCCAGTTCATGGCCCAAAACCCGGACCTCGTCTTTGAAAAGATCCCTTAGGGGTTCTATCAAAGTGAAGGGCAGATCCTTGGGCAGTCCCCCAACGTTATGGTGGCTTTTTATCATGGCCGAGGGGCCCTGGGGGGAGACGCTTTCTATTACGTCCGGATACAAAGTTCCCTGAACCAAAAAGTCGATTTGGCCAAGCTTTAAGGCTTCTTTTTTAAAGACCTCGATGAAGGTTTGGCCGATGATCTTGCGTTTGGTTTCCGGGTCTTCCTGACCGGCCAAGCGCCCCAAAAATAATTTGGAAGCGTCCACGATGGTCAGGTTCATTTCCGGGTAAGCCGCGGTCAAAGCCGCCCGAACTTCCTCGACCTCGCCCTCCCTAAGTAAGCCGTTATCGACGAAAATCGAGTGGAGCCGGTTACCGATGGCCTTGGAGATTAAGGCCGCGGCCACGGCCGAGTCCACGCCGCCGGAAAGGGCGCAAATAACCCTTCGATCGGGAGCGGTTTTTTCCTTAACCGCCTCGATGGTGTCCCGGGCGAAGGAGGACATTTTCCAATTTGGGGACAGGCCGGCCACGGCCAGAAAATTCTTTAAAATGGCCTCGCCGTTTTGGGTGTGATGGACCTCCGGGTGGAACTGTATGGCGAAGATTTTTTTGTCCCGGTTTTCCATGGCCGCGACGGGCAGATCCTCGGTTTTCCCGCTGACGGCAAAACCGGCCGGCGGGGCTTCCACCCGATCCCCGTGGGACATCCACACCTTAAACGGGCCCTTATCGAAGCCGCCCCAAAGGGGGCTATCGACTTGGCCCTCAAAAATGGCCGGGCCGTATTCTCCCGTGGCTTCCCTGGTCAGTTGCCCGCCCAAATTTAAGGCCAAAAGTTGCATGCCATAGCAGATGCCCAATATCGGTAAACCGGCTTCCAAAAGGGCCGGATCGAGCTTGGGCGCCCCATCTTCCATGGCGCTGGCCGGCCCCCCGGACAAAATCAAGGCCCCCGGTTTCCGGGCCAAATAGGGCTCGACGGGTAACTCGGCCGGCAAGATCTCGGCGTAATATCCGGCCGCTCTGGTCTTCCTGGCTATCAGCTGGGTAAACTGGGAGCCGTAATCAACGATTAGGACATGTCCGGCCATGTGACCTCATTTTCGCCCACAAGGGCCCATTAAACGGTTAAACGAAAGGCCTTCAAAAAAAGCCCCAAAAGGCCGCGTCCCTAGGCCTTCAAAAAACGCCCATGATAAATTTTAACGCCACGGCAAATGAAAATCTCGACAACTTTCATGGAAAAGCCCCAAAAGGCCACGTCGCTAAAAAGAATTTTTTTTATCCCTAGAATAATGCCCTATAGCCATATCTGACATTGATTTAAGGTTAATTAAAATGATAAATTTTAATTAATATAATCTAATGACTATCTTAATCTTGAAAATCAAGTTTTTTAGGTTTTTTAAGGGGTGAAATTTACGTTAGACGGGACAATTTAAAGGCGCGGCCTAGGGATAAAACTCTCCCTCGTCGGCCTGCCCGAGTTTATTATATCAT
>JAITLH010000423.1 GCA_031277995.1 Deltaproteobacteria bacterium | reverse complement strand
CCCTTAGAAGTTATGTCTGGGCCGCGGCCGATATGGGTGAAAGGATACCCTTGGCCGATTATTTTGGCTATCCCCTGGTTCCCGTAACCGCTGGGGATTTGGAGAGCGCCAAACGGGTGGTTAAGTATATCCAAACCCTTGGCCGGGCCAAAGGGCTAAAGGTCAAGGGGCGTTTGGCTTGGCGTGGGGGGGCAAGGGCCGGGCCAAAGCCCGCCCCTAAACCCGGGCCTTGGGCCGGGTTTAGGGGCGGCAAAGGGCCGGGGGCAAGTGGGGGTGGTCGTTACGGTAGGCTTGGCCGAGGCGGTTGGCCTGGTTTAGGGCGGAGGCGATGAGGGGTTTGGTGACGGGGAAGGGTTCGGCCTCGATGCCGGAATTGCCGTCCAGGATGCGGGCGGAGATGAGGGCGAGGTTTTTGGGGGAGGGGCGGAGGCCCAGGTCGGAAAAGCAAAGGGGCAGGCCGGCCTTGGCCATGAAGGCGAGGATGGGAGAGAGTTTTTTGGGGCCGGCCTTTTCGAGGGCGAGCTGAAATAGGAGGCCAAAGGCCACGACCTCGCCGTGGTAGAGGCGATTTGAGCCCTCGATTTCGTGGATGCCGGTGTGGAGGGCGTGGGCGCCCGCGCAACCGGTGTTTTCAAAGCCCAGGCCGGAAAGGAGGATGTTGGCTTCGATTACGTCCTCGAGATCCTGGGTGAGTTTTTGGGCCTTTAGGGCTTTTAGGGCCTTGAGGCCCTTTTTCATGATGACGCGTTGGCAAGCCTCGGCCACGGCCAAGCCGGCCAAGGTGGGCCGGTAACCGGGCCCCACGTAGTTGGGGGTATTGGAAAGGGCGTTGGCCTGGGCCTCAAATTGGGTCGATAGGGCGTCGCCTAGGCCGGAAACAAAGAGCCGGATTGGCGCCTGGCTGATTAGGGTCGAATCGACCAGGACTAGTTCCGGGGCGTGATCCAAAAGTTCGCAGCGCAAATGGCGGCCGTCTGGATGGTAGATAACGCCCATGGCGCTTACCGGGGCGTCGGTCGCGGCCGAGGAAGGGGCGATGATGAGGGGTTTTTTAAGGGCCTTGGCCACGAGCTTGGCCGTGTCCAGGGTTTTGCCCCCGCCCAGGCCGCAGATGACCTCGGAAAGGGTTTGGCGGGCAAGTTTGGTTAGGGAGGCGATCTCGGCCAAGGTACACTCGCCGCCAAACTTGTGAAAAACCGAGGTGACCTCGGTTCTGGCCAGGTAAGTTTCCAGGGCCCTTTTCAGGCGATCGTGGAGGAAGGGGTCGATTATGGTCAAAAGCTTGCGGCCGTGGGGCCGGGCCAGTCGGGGCAGGGCTTTTAAGGCGTCCGGGCCCTGGACGTAACGAAAAGGCGCCCCGAAACCTCGGGTCTGGGTCATGGGAATTCTCCGGGCGAGGGGTTGGAGTTTTGGGCCAAGGGCTTGGGGCCGGGAAGGCTTTGGGGCGAGAAAGGTTTTTTGGCCCTCCCGCCGCTACTGGTCGCTTTGGCGATGGTCCGATCCCACCCGCCTTTGGATGGCCCGGTAGTCAAAATGGAGGCGGAAATTAAGCTGGCTAAACTCCATTAGCTCTTCGGGAAAGGGCGGGTAGGGGGCGGCCCCCCTAAGGGCCTCCATGGCGGCGAAATCCAGGGCCGAGCTATTGGAGCTCTCCTCGACCACGATGGAGAGGATTTGGCCTTCCCGGGAGATGGTCATTATGGCCGTAAAACGCCCCGGCTTAAAATTGTTTCTGGCCTCGGGCGGGAGGATCCAGTGCCTGGCCACGGCCGAACGAACGTAGGTGTGATAGGACTTAAACTCCGGCGCCGCGTCTTCGAGGTTAACGGTGTTGTCGGGCAGTTCCGGAAGGGGCGTGGCCTGGGGGCCAGTGTTTTCGACCAAGTTGGTCGAGGGCACCAGGGGGGCCAGGGAGCTCTCGTCGGGCGTAATGGGCTCGGTTGGTTCGGCTAACTCTTCTGGGGGCTCCGGGGCTAAAGCGGCTTGGTCTAGCGTTTCTTGAGCCGGGCCGCCCGGGGGTTCGGTTGGGCCGGCTAGTTCGAGGGAGAGTTCCAGGTAGCGTTCTTGGGGGAGCTCGAAGTAGTTAATGGCGTAGTAATCGCTTAGGCCAAAGGCTCCCCAGAGGTGGAAACCCACGAGGTGTATCCAAAGGGCCGCGACGAAAAATAGGGTAAAACGCTGGCGATCCGGCCCAAAGAAGGAGGCCGGGGCGTCGTCTTGGTTTTGTCCGAGGAGGTGGGCCATGGGGACCTTAACTAAAGCGAAAAGAAAAATGGCCTAAGTTTATCCCCCCGCCTTGGGGGGGAGGGCTATTTTTCGTCAGGGGCTGGGGGGTTGACCCAGAGGTTGTCGCGGCGCTCAAACCACCAGTCGTCGGGACCGGCGGCGAGGATTTCTTGGCAAAGGGCTTGGCCCTCCGGGGTTTTGAGCCTTTTGGTCGCGTAGCCGAGCCATTCGTCGGCTTGTTTCCAGCCGTGCTCGCTAAGGCGTCTAAGCTCCAAGATCATGTCGAGTTGGTCGGCGTCGGCGGCGAGTTTTGCTTCGGGGCTTTGGCCGGATCGCCACTCGTCTTTGACCGAGTTTAGTTCGTCCGAGAAGGGTAAATCCCTAACCGCGTCCTCAAAGGCTTCGTTTTCATGGGCGGTCACGTAGCGCTTGTTGACGTAGTTTAAATCACCGGTCCTGGCCTCGGCCAGGTCGTGAAAAAGGGCCAGTAACAATAGGCGCTCCAGGTTAACCCCGCCCCTTTTTCGCCCCAGGACATAGGCGATGGCCGTGACCCCAAAGCTATGTTCGGCCACGTTTTCATGGCCCCGGCCCAGGAATTGGTAGCCGGTCCTGGGGGTGCGCTTGAGGGTGGCCGTTTCAAAGAGAAAATCGGAGAGACGACTCAAAACGGTTTCCTTTCGTCGGTAAGGCCCTGGGGCCGATGGGGATTATGGGCCCTGGGGCCCAATGGGATTATGGGCCCATGGGGATTATGGGGCCCATGGGGATAATAACCCCCGCCCGCTTTGGGGAGGGGGGTTATTTTAGGACGGTTTTAAGGAAGTGGCCGGTAAAGGACTCGGGGATGGCCGAGACCTTTTCGGGCGGGCCTTGGGCCAGGATTAGGCCGCCGCCCTCGCCGCCTTCGGGACCAAGGTCGATGACGTGGTCGGCGTTTTTTATGACGTCTAGGTTGTGCTCGATGACGACGACCGTGTTACCCCGATCGACTAGTTTTTGCAAAACGTCGAGAAGGCGGTTTATGTCGTCAAAGTGGAGGCCGGTCGTGGGTTCGTCCAGTATGTAGAGCGTTCGGCCGGTATCGCGACGACTTAGTTCCTTGGTAAGCTTAATCCTCTGGGCCTCCCCGCCCGATAGGGTAGTGGAACTTTGGCCCAGGCGGATGTAACCCAGGCCCACTTCCTGAAGGAGAAGTAGGGTGTTTCTTATCGAGGGCACGTATTTAAAAAGCTCCGAGGCTTCCGTCACGGTCATATTAAGGACGTCGGAAATGGAATGTCCGGAATACTTAATCTCCAAGGTGTCGCGGTTATAGCGCTGGCCCTGGCAGGCGTCGCAGCGAACGTAGACGTCTGGCAAAAAGTGCATGGCGATCCTAATGATGCCATCGCCCTCGCATTTGGGACAGCGGCCGCTTTCGACGTTAAAGGAAAAGCGTCCCGAACGATAGCCCCGGGCCCGGGCCTCGGGCAGCTGGGAGAAAAGATCCCTAATCGAGGCGAAGATGCCCGTATAGGTGGCCGGGTTTGACCGGGGGGTGCGGCCGATGGGGCTTTGGTCGATGTCGATGACCTTGTCGATATGTTCCAGCCCGGAAATCTTTTTGTGTTCGGCCGTCCTAAGGCGGGAGCGGTGGAGTATGTTGGAAGCGGCGTTATGGAGGGTCTCCAAAACCAAGGTGCTTTTGCCCGAACCCGAGACCCCGGTCACGCAGGTAAAAACCCCCAGGGGAAAGGACACGGTCAAGTTTTTTAGGTTGTTGCCGGTGGCCCCGTGGATGGTTATGGAATCTTTGCCGGGACGGCGCTTTTTGGGCACGCCCACCTTTTTTAGGCCGGTCAGATACTGCCCGGTCAAAGAAGTCTTGTCCTTTAGCAGTTCTTTGGGGGTGCCCACGAAAACCAGCCGGCCCCCGTTCTCCCCGGCCCCCGGCCCCAAATCCAAGACCAAGTCGGCGGCCAAAATGGTTTCGGCGTCGTGTTCGACTATGATGACGGTGTTACCCAGATCCCGCATGCTTTTTAAGCTGTTTAGAAGTTTTTCGTTATCCCTTTGGTGAAGTCCGATGGAGGGTTCGTCGAGTACGTACATGACCCCGACCAGTTTTGAGCCAATTTGGGTAGCTAGCCTAATCCTTTGCGTTTCCCCGCCCGAAAGGGTCGCCGAACCTCGGCCCAAAGACAAATAGCCCAAACCCACGTCGTTTAAAAAGCCCAGCCTCTCCCTAATCTCTTTAATAATCCTACGGCCTATGGTCAGTTCCCTGGGGGTAAGTTCAATGTGGATGAAAAAATCCAAGCACTTGGCGATGGTCATGTCGCAAAGATCTTTAATCCCTTGCCCGGATACCTTGACGGCCAAGGCCTCGGGCCGTAGCCTGCCCCCGCCGCAGTAGGGACAGTTTTGTAAACGAACGAAGGGTTCCAGGGTATCCTTCGAATACTTACTCAAGTTTTCAAAGGGGTAGGCCCTAGTTAGATGGGGGATGACCCCCTCAAAGTGGAGGGGCTGTTTGTAAGTCTCGCGCCGGGAGTTTTTGGGATAAACGGCCACGTTGGCTTCTTTGGTCCCGTATAGGACGATCTTTAGGGCCTGTTCGGGCAGGGCGTTTAAGGGGGCCTTAAGGTCGTAGCCCAATTCCTCAAAGATCTCCTTAAGGGTTTCCAGGCCCATGGCCGGAAAGGCGAACTCCCCGGGTTTTACGGCGTTTTGGCAAATCGAAAGGGAGCGGTCGGGGATTATCAAATCGGGATCGTAAAAGCGATCGCTACCTAGCCCGTCGCAATGTTGGCAAGCCCCCTGGGGGGAATTAAAGGAAAAGAGCTGCGGGGTCAGCTCGGGGATGGACAGGCCGCATTTTTGGCAAGAAAAGCGCTCGGAGAAGAAAAGTTCCTCCACGGGCTCGGAGTTTTGGTCATGCACCACGGCGATTAAGGTGCCCTCGGAAGTTTTTAAGGCCAGTTCCACCGAATCGGTTAGCCGCCGCCCCAGATCTTCTTTAATGATCAAGCGATCGATTACCACCTCGATGTCGTGCTTCTTTTTTTTGTTTAGGACAATCTCTTCCCCCAGTTCCCTTATGGCCCCCTCGAGCCTGACCCTGGTAAAGCCTTCCTTTCTAAGGGAGTCAAAAAGCTTTTGGTGCTCGCCCTTCCTACCC
>JAITLH010000322.1 GCA_031277995.1 Deltaproteobacteria bacterium | reverse complement strand
ATGCCCGTGCCCACGGTATCTTTTTTGTAGCAGATGCCAAAGGCCCCGCCCGGGGTCATGACCGCGTCGTCCGGGACGGTGAAGTCTTTGATCGGCACGTCCTTTAAGACTTCCTTCATATAGTACAAAAAGATTGGACCCGAGGCCCGGCCGCCCACTTCGCCCACGGCCCGGGGTTTAAGTTCATCGGTGCCCATCCAGACGGCGGTGACGTATTCCGGGGTAAAGCCGACAAACCAAGCGTCCGAGGCGTCGTTGGTGGTTCCGGTTTTTCCGCCCACCGGGCGATCCAAGGGTTTGACCGAGGTGCCCGTTCCTTGGGCCACCACGCCCCGAAGCATGGAAGTAAGGACGCAGGCCGTCCCGGGGCTTATGGCCCGGTAGAAAGTGGGGTCAAAGGTTTCGACCACCTTGCCGTTTCGATCCTCGATCCTGGTGATGTAGCGCGGCTCAACCCTTAGGCCCAAATTGGGGAAGGACGAATAGGCGGTGAGCATTTCGGGCATGGTCACCCCATGGGCGCCCAAGGCCACCGTGGGGCTATGGGGCAGGGCGGTTTTTATGCCCAAATCCAGGGCCGTTTTATCCAGGGCCTCAAAGCCTATCCTCTCAAGGACCTTGACCGAAACGAGGTTGCGGGAGGCCACCAAAGCGTTATACAAGGGCATGGGGCCCAAAAACTTAAGATCCGAGTTTAGGGGTTTCCAGCGCTTTTGCGAGCCGACGTCGTCGATAACCACCGGGCCATCGATCATGACCGAACCCGGGGTAAAGCCATTGTCCATGGCCGCCGTGTAAACGATGGGCTTAAAGGAAGAGCCCGGTTGGCGTTGGCTCTGGGTGGCCCGGTTAAATTGGCTTTCGTTAAAATCCCTGCCCCCAACCATGGCCCTGACCCCGCCGTCGGCCAGATCCATGGAAAGCAAGGCCGCCTGGACGTCGGTTCTTTGTTCGAGAATAAAATTAAGCTCCGTTCCTCCCTCGCCGCTGGCTATGCTGGCCAAAAGGGCTTCCCTATCGACGGCCGACTCGGCATCTTGTGGGGTTTGGGCGGGCGGGGCCAACCTTACCCAAACCACGTCGCCCGCGGCTAACTGCTTGGCCAAGGCCCCTTTGGGTAAGATCCAGTCCAGGTTCTTTTTGGAGATTTGGCCAACGTAGTTACCGACGGCGACTTTGAGGGTATTGTTTTCCCCAAGCTCCAATATGACCGCCTGGTAGAGGTGATTTTGGACCAGTCCCGCCTTTCCAAGTTTTTTGTCAACCTGGGCCCTAAAGCCCTCGATTTCAGTCCGATCGCCAAGTTTTAGGACCGGGCCCCTAAAACCCCGGCGCCTGGCGTATTCCCATAAGCCCCTGGCCACGGCCACGTCGGCGGCTTCCTGGTCTTTGACGTTTAAGGTCGTGTAGACCTTCCAGCCGTCATTGTACAAACTGTCTTCGCCGTATTTTTCGGCCAGTAGGCGCCTGACGTGTTCGGTAAAATAAGGGGCCATGGTCGTGTTGGGATTTATTCTTTCCCCAACCACGTTTATGATCTCGTCCTCGGCTTGCTTGGCCTGTTCGGGGGTCAGGTAACCGACCGCCCGCATGCGGCTTATCGCGTAAAGTTGGCGGCGCCTGGCTTCCTCGGGTTTGGTGACCGGGTTTTTTCCGGTGGGCGATTGGGTGATCCCGGCCAGCATGGCCGACTCGGCCACGGTTAGCTGTTCCACGTGTTTGTCAAAATAAGTTAGGGCGGCCGCCTCAACCCCGTAGGCGCCCTGGCCGAGATAGATTTGGTTTAGGTATAGTTCGAAGATCTGATCTTTGTTTAAAACCGATTCCACCCGAAAGGCCAAGATCATCTCTTTTATTTTTCTTTCAATCCGGCGCTCGTTGGTGAGCATAAACGATCTGACCAATTGCTGGGTGATGGTCGATCCGCCCTGTATATGGTCCTCAAAAATGGTCTTGTAGGCCGCCCGGACGATGGCCACGGGGTTAATGCCCCCATGCTGATAAAAATTCGCGTCCTCTGTGGCCAAATAAGCTTGCTTTAAACATTCGGGCATGGCCGAAAGGGGCTTGACGATGCGCCTTTCGTGACTGTATTCCCCGATAATCTGCCCATCCTGGGCGTAGAAAAAAGTGACCGTTTTTGGCTGATAATTTCTAAGCCCGTCCACGCTGGGAAGGCCCTGGGAAAAATAGGCGTAGCAGAGAAAAATAACCAACAAGCCAAAGAGAATCAAGCTCGTGGCCGTCCAAAAGGCCCACTTGAAAAGCCTAAACATGATCCCGCCGCCCCGCCTGGGTTTGGAAACCCCGGGCAGCTTGGGATCGTCGCCTTTGTTGGCCTTGGCGATTTTTTTGGCTTTTTTGGCCCCGCCCCCGGCCGGGGTTTTTTCCACCCTTTTTGGAACCAAGTCAAGTTCTTCGTCCCCAAGCCCAGGCCCCTCGGCCACCTCGTCGTCAAGGCCAAGCTCTTTGTCATAAACGGCCCCGTCGTCCGAATCGGCGAATTTTTCGGCGGTTTTTGGCCCGTCGTCACTAAGACCATCACCTCTAAGCGCGTTCCCACTAGGCCCGTCCCCGCTAAGATCGTCACCCCTAAGTTCGTCCCCGCTAGGCCCGTCCGCCCTGGGCCCGTCGGCCCTAAGCCCATTCACGCTGGGCCCATCCTCGCTGGGTTCGTCGTCTAGGGCGCTCTCGTCGATCTGGAAATCATGGCCAGGGCCAAGGGAGCTTAGGTCGTCATCGTCCAGGTTACTTTTTTGAGCGTCAACGGAATCTCGCGGTTTATCCACTAAACGCAGGGAACTTAACGCTTGGGGCCCAAGGGAGGGCTCAATCTCGGTACCGTCGGACAGATCGCTTAGATCGAGCTTGTCGACGGCCTTTTCGAGTTCCGAGACCAGATCGCGGTCAAGTTCCGGTTTGGTTTTATCGTAGTCAAATTTTCTCAAACGCTCTACCTCAAATGCGGCCCCATATGGGACAGGGGCCAGAAAAAAGCCCAAGGCCAAAACCGCCCATTAATGGGGCCCTTTGGGCTGGGCCAAGGGCCAGGCGGTTTTTTTTGGGTCGGCGACGCAATCTTAAACGTAGCCGATGTGACCTAATCGCATTATATATATTTCAACAAGATAGGGAAGAGAAAAATTGTTAATTTTTTGTGGAAATTTGATGGAATTTAGCTGGTTTCCCGCGGAGGCTTGATTTGAGGGGACTTTTTGGCCCAACCCGCTTCGATCATGGCTTGACCGCAAAGGCCCGTTTTAGGACCGTAGCGCCCATTGGACCCCTGACCCCCTAGGAGGGTAGCCAAGGGGGTCCCAAAAGGCCGTGGCGGGTCGATTTTGGCCGTTTGCGGGCCCCTCCAGGGTGGGGGGTGAGGTCCGTTTTGGGGGCCGGGCCTGGCCAGTCATGATGGCCAG
>JAITLH010000290.1 GCA_031277995.1 Deltaproteobacteria bacterium | reverse complement strand
GACAAATTAGACATAATTTTTAAAAAAGCTATACATTCAACGTCTATTAATGACTTCAAAAAAAGTCTAAAAATGACGCTTGATACGGTAACCGCTTGAAAAGAAACTGGTTCCGGCTTGAGGGAAAGTTCTTTTTTAGTGATTACCATACTTTTTGATAGAGGGTTAAGTTAATTTTTTTGCGCAATTTATTGAGTATTCTTTTAAAGATTTATTTCATCGTATGATTATTGGTTCGTTTAATCGTCAGAATCAACCACCGCACCTTTCACCTTGGCCTGGGGCAGTGTCCTCTAGGCCTTAAGGTCTCTTTTGATGGCTTGGAGCGCCTCGTTTTTATTGGCTTTTTTGCCGCCCTCTCTTTTAAGGCCTCGTCAATCAGTTGGCCTTAGGCCATAAATTCACTAAATATTTGTAAACTTACCGTGTGGATTAAAGTCACATGGAGATTGTTTCTTATCTCAAGCCGGCTTTAGGCTTTGGACCTTCAAACTTAAATAAACCGCCTTCCCATGGACCGGCCTAGCGAGCTAGCCACGGGCAAAAGAGTTCGGTTAAGGGTATTAAATTTTTATTACTTTCTTAAATGACCTGGCTACTAGAGGTTAAATGACAATTTAAGTTTATAGCAACATAAATAGTGGTAGATAACGCAATAGATAGCCAATATTAACTTCTAAATTAATTTGTAAACATTATTTTTATATATAATTAGGTCCATAAAAGCCAAAGAAAGCCTTTCTTGAAGAATCTCAAAATCACGATTCGCTTTAAAAAATCTCTAAAAATTAAACTTGATAGGGTAAAGACTTTTAAATAACTAAACCAACGATACTTTTTGGGAAAGTTTTGGCGCCTGAGGGGGGAAATTTAAGTAAAAGCCCATGGCGATTTTTAGGAAAAAACAAACGGTTTGGGGGGATGGAAAGGGCTGGCTTGGGGTGATGGCTAGGACTTCTTGGGGCGCAAAAGGCGCCGGAGCCAAAAGGTTGGGGCGGCAAAGGTGACCACCATGGCTAGGGATTGGGCCAAGACCTTCCAGAGGGGGAGCTCGAAATCGAAGAAGGGAAATTGCTGACGCAAAAATAAGTAGGCCGGGATATCGTTGGTTATGAAAGCCTTGAGGCCAACGGGGACGAAGAGGAGGGTCACGATTAGGGCCGATACGGTCAGGGTTTTTGAGGCCCCGGGGGAGGCGGAGGCTAGACGGGCCAGGCCAAAACCCCTTTCTAGGTTAAGGCCCAGGTGGAGACAAAAGAAGATAAAACCCCAGTAGGCGCTTAGGAGATGAACCCAGCGGGCCAGGGCGGCGCCGCCGGATATTGGCAGAAAAACGAAAAAATACTTGGAAATAAACGGGGCGCTGAAGATTAAGGCGAAGAAAAAAACGCCGGCCAAGGTAATAATCAGGCAATTAAGGAACCGTAAGGGCGTTGACCAAAAACGCCGATATATGGCCTTTTGGGCTCCCCGGTTTAGTTGGACGTGGACGCAGACCAAGATAAAAAAAAGCGCGCCCAGCCATTCATGGATCTTTTCGCCCACCAAAACGTAGGGCATCTGGCCCACGAGAAGGGCAATCAAGACGAGGTCTATGGAAATTTTTAAGTTTTTTTTCAAACGATTACCAAAAGGCTTTTGGGCCTTGGCCAAGGGCGCGATCGGTCCGACCTTGGCCAAGGGTGGTGGCCTTGTTGGGATTTAGCGATTAAATCCCAATTTGGAGAGCCATTTGGTTACGGCTGAATTGGGGCTTTTGACGGTTGGGGGGTTTTTCGGGTTGCGGTCAAAGGAGCTGATGGAGAGGCCCTCGCCGATTTCGGCTTTGGGGCTGACTTTTTTAAGGTCGGTTAAGCTTGACCCAAAGCGGCTACCGCCGTGGGTAACCAAGGGATAGATGGTTTTTCCGGAGAGATCGTGCGTCTCCAAAAAAGTAAAAACTCCCATGGGCAGAGTCCCCCACCAGTTGGGGTAGCATAAAAACATGACGTCGTAATCGGCGATATTGGGAAGGTTTGCGACCAGGGCCGGTCGGGCCTTATCGTTTTGTTCTTTTTTGGCCACGTCAATGCACTCGTCATAGGTATCCGGATAGGCGTTAACCGTTTTTATCTCGAAGAGAACGCCCCCGGTTTCCGCGGCAATTTGTTCGGCCATGGCCTTGGCGTTACCGGACCAAGAAAAATAGGCCACCAAAATCCTTCCGGCGTTTTGGGCCTGGGCTTGAACGGGAAAGGCTCGACAAAGAAACAGAGCAAGAAGCAGGATTAAAACCGTTTTCATCTTAACCTCGTTCGCGCCTCCCCATCCCATCTCAGGGGTCATGGGCTTTTGGCCCAGGTCCTCCGGACATGGCATGAATGGCGCGTTTTTTTGTCCCAAATGGGGACTTTGTGGAATGCTTTTAAAAGCTTACCAGCGCTCACCCCTAAATGTCAAACCCCGACCCGGCTTAGCCTTAGTTTAGCTTACTCCCAGCTTACCCCCGGGCTTGGGCTTAGCCTTTAGGCACACTTAAAAAGGGGAGCCAAAAGGCTCCCCTCCGTAAACGAGTCGTTTTTTGATCTTAACTTGAATTTCCGTCAAGGCCCGTATGTTTTGGGGCCAAGGGTTGGGTTAAGTTTTGGCGCTCCCTTTTTTGGTAGCCGGGCCCATGGCCGGCTATCGGTCCTATTGGGGGGCGTCAACCGGGAACTTTTCCGTGAGTTCCACCAGCCTCTGGTAATCGGCGTTAACCCTTTCGGTGATAACGGCGATGTCAGCCTCTTTAAGGTGTCTGAAGCGGCCCTGGACCTTGAAATAGTCGGCGATGGAGGTGGGGTTATCCACCTTGCGACTAATCTGGTAGCGGCCGTCCAAGACCTCATAAAGCGGAAAGATCCGGGTGGATACGGCCAAACGACAGATTTCCACGGCCAGTTCCGGTTTCATCCGCCAGCCGGTTGGGCAAGGCGAATAAACGTGGATGTAAGCCGGGCCTTCGATGGCCGCGGCCCTCCGGACCTTATTCATTAGGTCAAGGTGGAAGGCCGGGGTGGCCGTGGCCACGTAAGGAATGTGGTGAGCCGCGGCGATGGCCGGCATGTCTTTCTTCCAGGTATACGGGCCTTTGGACTTGGAGCCAACGGGCGAGGTGGTGGTACTGGCCATGAAGGGGGTTTCCGAGCTTCTCTGGATGCCGGTATTCATGTAGGCTTCGTTGTCGAGACAGACGTAGATGAAGTTTTCATGGTACCTCTCCAGGGCGCCGGAAAGGGCTTGGAGACCGATGTCGGCCGTTCCGCCGTCGCCGGCGATGGCAATGACCGGGATGCGTTGATCGTAACCGCGGCCCTTGCGGCGCAGGACCTGGGTGGCCGCCTCAACGCCGGATGCCACCGCGGCCGCGTTTTCAAAGGCCACGTGGATCCAAGGCATACGCCAGGCCGACTGGGGAAAGGGCCCGGTGCAGACTTCCATGCAACCGGTGGCCGAGACGGCGATAAACTCCGTTCCCAGGGCTTTCAAAAGAAGCCTTAGGGCCAGGACTTCACCGCAGCCCTGACAGGCCCGGTGACCGGAAGCCAGCATGTCCGGACCTTTTGGGAAAGTTTTGTTGGTTACCTTTTCGTAAGTAGCTTCGACGGCTCTCATTCATACACCCCCACAAATTCGCAACGAGTCTGTACCTGCCCGGAGCCGGCTTTCTCGAAAATATATTTAAAATCGTCCCTGGTCACGTCGCGCCCGCCCAAGCCCAATATGTAATTGGAGGTATTGGGTTTGAGGTTGGAGTTTAGAAGTAAACTCTTGACCTCAAGGCCAACGGGCCCGCTAGAACAGCCCAAGACCGCGTGGCGATCGATCACGGCCAGGTTTTTGGCCTTGGAAACGGCGGCCAAAACCTCTTCCTCGGGGAAGGGACGCCAGAGGCGTAGCCTAACCACGCCAACTTTTTGGCCGGCCTCGCGCATTTCGTCAACGGCGGTCATGGCCGTTTCGGCGATCGAGCCCATCAGTAGGATGATGGTCTCGGCGTCCTCATGACGGTAGGTCTCGACCACGTGATACTGACGGCCAAAAACCTTATTGAACTCGTCAAAGGCCTTGGTGATCTGGGGTTTCGAATTCCACAGGACATCGTCAGCCGCCTTACGGGACTCGGTATAGCATTCCGGCCCGCCCAAAAGGCCTATGGAGATGGGGTTTTTGATGTCGAGCTGCAGGTTGGGTTTAAAGGGTGGGAGAAACTTGTCCACCTCGGCCTGCTCGGGTATCAATATGGGCTCGATGAAGTGGGACAAGGTAAAGCCGTCGATGTTCATGCTGACCGGTAAGCTCACCTTGGGATCCTCGGCGATCCTAAAGGAGATCAAGGTCAAATCCAGGGCCTCCTGGCCGTTTTCGGCAAAAAGGCAGATCCAACCGGCGTCCCGAACCGACATGATGTCGGAGTGATCGTTCCAGATGTTGATGGGGGCGGATAAAGCCCGGTTGGCTATGGCCAAAACGATGGGTACCCTTAGGATCGGGGCGATGTAAATCATCTCGTTCATCAAGGCCAAGCCCTGGGAACTTGTGGCGGTGAAGGTCCTGGCCCCGGCGGCCGAAGAGCCTATGCATGAGCTCATGGCCGAGTGCTCCGATTCAACCGGGATGTAGGCGGCGTCCAACTCGCCGTCGGCCACGAGTTCCGAGAGGTGTTCGACGATGTGGGTCTGGGGGGTGATGGGGTAAGCCGCGACGACGTCGGTATTGGCCAGTTTAACGGCCTCGGCCACCGCCAACGAGACTTCCATGCCTATGGGTTTAGCCATGTTTACACCTCCTCCAAGACCATCGTGATGGCCTTTTTGGGGCATTCGTGGGCGCAGATCCCACAACCCTTACAGTAGTCATAATCGGCCTGGTAGTACTTCTCGTCCTTGCCCATGTCTTTGTAGACGCCGTCGGGACAGTAGAAGTAGCAAAAGCCGCAGTAGATACACTTTTCCTTGTCAAGAACCGGCTTAACCGATCTCCAATCGCCGGTCTTAAAGTCCATGGTACTTCCAGGCTTGGCGGTGAAGCCCAAAGGCAAGTCGCCAACCTTGGCCAAGGCGTCGATAGTTGGCTTAGTCATACGGAGCCCTCCATTTGAGCTTCATCATAGGCCCTTTTGAAGGCCTCGAGATTTTTTGGAGCCAACGTTGGCCCAAAACGGTGGTTAAACGGTTCTTTGACATCCTCAAGGGTAGCCTGGTTGAGGACCTTAGATAAGGCGCCCAACATGATGGTGTTGGTAATTGGGACCTTTAGGACCTCCAAGGCGATGGTCATGGCGTCAATGGTGACAATCTTCTGTTTGAAGCCAAACTGCTTCCGCAAAACGTCTATGGCGTGAGTGGTATTGATTAAAAGTAAACCGTCCGGACCGAGACCTTGATCAACTTTCGTGACGCTCATGACCGTCGGATCCAGAACCACCACCACGTCAGGGTTGTAGACCTTCTCTCTAATCCTAATGGGTTTATCAGAGATTCTCAGAAAAGCGGTCACCGGGGCGCCGCGTCTTTCCGGTCCGAAGCTGGGGAAGGCCTGGGCGTATTTGCCCATGCCTATGGCCGTCTGAGCCATCAACTCGGTTGAAGTGACGGCACCTTGACCGCCACGACCGTGAAACCGTATTTCAAGCATAATTCAGAGTAACGCGCCTAGGTTTTTAGGATGGGCAGCGTTACAGCCTCCTTTCCATTAATTGGCAATGACCGCGCTGGCTCGGTCCCACCTGTTTTGTCCATCTTGCCGCTTGGCTTATTCAAGGCCAGGCCCAAGCCGCCTGAATTTCGTTAATGTAACAAGGATACCTACCAAAGAAATAACATTGTCTTTGACAAATATTAACGCTTACTACATAAAAAACTACGGTTAAAAATAGAAAATTACATCCCGCTAACATAACTTTCAAAAAATTTTTAACGTACACTTAAATACTAGACTTTTTGCCTCCAGATCCAGATAAAAAAAATTTTTCCTGTGTAAGGAAACATTTTTTTAAATGAGCTCTAAAATAACCTTAACCGGAAGCAAAAGAAAGTTTATTTTAGTTTAAATTCTTTAAAAGCTTAGAAGTTTAAGCTCTAAGTGTAATTATAACCTAAAAACCAAAAGCCCAAAAAGCAAAGCCCGCTTTTCGTTCCAGTCTTAAGCAAAACGATCTTACCAAATATCTCAGGCTTTTTAAAGGGGCAGTCCCTATTTTTCAAATAATGACCAGTTAATAATACGTAAATCGCGTGAAAATAATTAGACGTAATTGTCAGTCAATTTACTATCTAATAATTCTCTCCACTTAATTTTTTGACAAAAAATAATTAAACTCTAACATTAATAATTTCTTAAGTGACAATAATTATGTCATAAAAATTTCTTATTCTTAAATTAACGCATTCATAATTACCATTAAATTTACCTTCTAAATTTTAAAATAACATTTAACTAATTAAAGTAATTCATTATTTATTTTTATCTCGATTTTTTGGCCCCTTTAATAACCGCTGGCCAAGGATTTCCGGCCCTAACCTCGTTTTAGCCTGATTTAATCGTCCAAAAAAATGACCGGTTAGCTTTGTCCCGAAATGGCCGGAAATCTTGTCCCAAGTTTCTTGGGCCTTTTCCCTGGCCTATCGAAAAAAAGCGGGCCAAAATTTTTCCCACGGTTTACGGGAAGACCAAGCGAACCGATTGACCAAAATCCCAACTCTCACCCCCCTCCCAAACAGGCCCGTAATCGGTCTAATTTGCCCCTGGGCGCCCTTCCCTGGACGAATCACGCCTGAGTCAAGGCTAAACCCCAAAAGCGCCCTAAGGCAAATACGGCCGTTTGGTTGTCAAGTCGCCTGGGCGGCCAAGGGAACCGGCGGGCTAAGGGGCGGCGGGCGCGAGTAGAGCGATCGCGAAGGGAGCGCCCCGGGGAAGCGCCCAGATGGTAGAGGCCAGATGGATGCGCCCAGATGGTAGCGGCCAGATGGATGCGCCCAGAAGTAAGCGATTGAACCCAATGGGAAGTTTTGGCGTAAGACAAAGCTCGATCGCTTGGGCCTAAACACAATAGGCTCGGTTACCGGCGCGATTAATGGCGCTAATAACCGAGCCCACGGCGCGTAACTTTTTTGGTTACTTATACTCTTCCAGGAGTTTCTTTAGGGCCTCCTCCTCGCCCTTGAAAATGTGGTACTTATGTTCGTCGGCGGGATACTTTTGGGCTTTCACGTCGGCGATGTAGTTTTTAAAAGCGTTGGTTTCGATTTCCTCGAGGTTAGCGTATTTTTTGCCAAATTTCGGGGTGAAAGTGGTAAACATACCCAGGAGATCGCCCACCACTTGGACTTGGCCATCGCAAAGTCCGGCGCCGATGCCGTAGATGGGGATGGGCAGCTTTTTGGCCAAAAAGGACGTGACTTCCTCGGGCACCCCTTCAACGAGCATGGAAAACGCCCCAGCCTCGTAGACGGCGATGGCGTCGTTTATGACCGCCCTGGCGCCGGTGACGTCACGGCCTTGGGCCTTGAAACCACCAAGGGCCGCGGAACTTTGGGGGGTTAGCCCAACGTGACCCATGACCACGATTCCGGCGTCAACGATGCCCCGGATTTTATCGGCCACCCGAACCCCGCCTTCCAGCTTGATACAGTCGGCCCCGGCCTCCTTGATGAACCGGCCGGCGTTTTCTATGGCCTGGCTGACCGAGGTGTGGTACGACATGAAAGGCATGTCGCCGATGAGCCAGGTATTTGGGGCCCCGGCCCGGGCGGCTTTGGTGAGCATGATGCATTGTTCCATGGTTACCGGCACCGTGCCATCGTAACCGAAAACGATCATGCCCATGGAATCGCCAACCAAGATCATGTCCATGCCGGCGGCTTCGGCAAAGGACGCCGTCGGATAGTCGTAGGCGGTCACCCACGCGCATTGCACACCTTTGTCTTTCATTTCCTGAAAGTCAAATCGACTAAGTTTTTTAGCCATTAACGTCTCCTTATTTGCTTACCGCGATGGTAAGGCTTAACGATATAACATATAAAGTACTTATTAGAACTTATCTTGACTGATAACTAATAAGATTTAGAAATATATAAACAATAATAAGAAATATTTATGGCTAAATATAAAATATTATTGGATTACAAGCCTTGGATAACCGACAAAAATTACTTTTCTCGATTATCCTTTGGCGCGAATTAAGCCAAGTGGGTAAACGCTCAATTCAGGCCGCCCCACTTTATGCCAAGCGGGTAAAGGCTCGCTTTGGGCGGCCCTTCTTCAAGCCAAGGGCGGGTAAACGTTAGCTTTGGGCGGCCTTATTTAAAGCCAAGGGCGGTTAAACGCTCAATTCAGGAGGCCCCACGTTAGGCCAAGCGGGTAATGGCTCGCTTTGGACGGCCTTATTTAAAGCCAAGGGCGGTCGGGAGCCCCAGGGATATGACCGGTATGAGGGTTATAAGGGCCAAAGCGATCAAAACCGCTACCAAAAAAGGCCAAACGGCCTTGGAAATCTGTTCTATGGTTATTTTGGAAATGCCGCAAGCGACATAGAGATCCAGACCCACGGGCGGGGTCACGAGACCGATGGCCAAGTTCACGACCACGATGACGCCAAAATGGGTCGGGTCGACGCCGATGCTTACGGCCAGAGGGAGGAGAATGGGCGTAAGAACGATTATGGCCGACGCGGCGTCAAGAAAGCAGCCCACGATAAGCAAGAAAACATTAAGCATCAAGAGGATGAGTATTTTATTGCTGGTGACCTGGCTGATAAAAGCCACCATTTTCTGGGGGGTTCCTTCGCTTATCAAAACGAAAGAGAAAAGCGAAGCGCACATGACGATCAGCATGACCACGGCCGATCCGACGGTGGATTCGATCAACAATTTCGGTATGTTTTTAAAATTCAGCTCCCTATAGATAAAAGCGCCGACGATAAAGGCGTAAATGACCGCCACTCCCGAGGCCTCGGTTGGGGTGAAGATGCCGCCGTATATGCCTCCCAAAATAAGCACCGGCATGATCAATGAAAAAACCACGTCCCAACTGCACTTTGGGGCCAATTCTTCGGCCGGTCGCTTATAGCCCCGCTTACGGGAGATGTAGAAGTTTAAAAACAATAAGGTTAAGCCGTATAAGAGCCCCGGGCCGAAGCCGGCCATGAAAATCCTGGCCACCGAAACTTCCGCCTGAACGGCGTAGAGGATCATGGGTATGCTGGGAGGAATGACGATGCCAACGGCCCCGGCCGTGGCCATCATGGCCGACGAGTAACCTTTATCGTAGCCGGCCTTGATCATTCCCGGCACCAAAATCGTGCCCAGCGCCGCCACCGTGGCCGGTCCGGAACCGGAAATGGCCGCGAAAAACATGCTGGTAATGATGGTGATTATGCCCAGGCCACCGCTAAACCCGCCAATGAGCATGTTCGCGAAATTAATCAGGCGTTGGGAGAGCCCGCCGTGACCCATTAGGTTACCGGCCAAAATGAAAAAAGGAATGGCCATGAGATTGAAGGAATCGGCGGCGGTATAAACCATTTGGGCGGTAATCAAACCGGGTAAGCCGCTAATGAAGATCAAGACCACCCCGGCAGCCAAGCCCAGGGACAAGGCGATCGGAATGTTTATGAACATGCCCACGACGAAAATGAGTAACATCCACCCGACCATCTTAACCCTCCTTTTTTTGGCTTAAATAAGTTCGCCAGGAAGTGACCAAGAGGGCCAGGGATCGAAGGGCAATCAGAAAAAATCCGACCGGCAAAGCCAAGGTGCTGTAAAAGATGGGCAGGCCCAAAGCGGGCATGAACTGACCGGCGCCTTTTTGCATTATCAAAACTTCCCACGAATAGTAGATCATCAAGCCGCAGATAAAGAAAATGGCCAGCACCGATACCGTTTCGACCAGTATTCGGGGAAATCGCGGGAGTCGATCCACGATAAAGTTGACGCCGATGTGGGCCTTTTGCTTGATGGCGATGGACGACCCCAGCATGATGTTCCAAATGAAGCAGTTACGTAGCAACTCTTCGGCCCAAGGCGTGTTAACGTGTAAAACGAAACGACAAAGCACCTGGATCGACACCATTAACGACATGACCACCATCAAAGGCGCGGCGAAGAAGGCTTCGAAGTTATTTATTATGAATTTTAAATGTTTCAATTGACTGGCATCCTTTCTGGTAAGGTGTCAGCGAATTTGAGGCTCGAACTGGAGCGTCATTTTTTCACCATGGGCCCAACACCCAAATTACCGGGTGTTGGGCTTCAAACGATTCTTAAACGTTACTGGACGTTTTATTTCTTATAACGTTCTCCGGCGCTTACCCGAGTTATTAAGTCTTTGAGTACATTGTAATTGTCGATGCCGTATTCTTTGGAGTATTTGTCGTGGATTGGTTGGAAAAATTTAGTAAAATAATCCGTTTCTTCCTTGGTCAGGACGGTAATGGTACAACCGGCTTCCTTAAATTTTTCCAAAAGCCCGGCTTCTTCCTCGGCGATGGTTTTATTGATCCAGGCGGTGACTTCAATCGTGGCCTCGTCAACCATCTTTTGGTATTCTTCGGGTAAACTATCGTAAAATTTTTGGTTCATTTGGAGGATGCCGGGATCCCAAGTAAAGTTCGAAACCATGATGTGTTTGTTGACTTCATAGATTTTGTTGGAATCGATGGCCGAAACGGGGTTCTCCTGTCCGTCAACCGTGCCTTGCTGTAGCGAAGTGTAAAGTTCGGTCATGGGGATGGAAACGGTCAAGGCGCCCATGAGCTGGAATTCATCCATCAACTGGCTTGTGGGCGGGACCCTGAGTTTGAGGCCTTTGGCGTCTTCGGGCTTATGGATGTCAAGCTTGGAATTGGTCAAATACCTAAAACCGTGATCGACCACGGAGAGGTTTTTCACCCCAACCCGGCTATACATGCCATCTAGCATGTTGAGGGCTTCGGGGTATTCCGAAACGGCCAAAGCCACTTCCGTGGAAGGGAAAAAGAAAGGCAGACTGAATATCTGCGGATCCGATACCAGACCGCCCCAGGAAAACGGCGTTAGCAAGATAACTTCCACGGTCCCGGCTTGAATCTGTTCGCACATGGTTCGGTTGTTTCCGCCGGATAACTGGGCGGCCGGATAGACCTGAACTTTAAGTTTGCCGCCGCTCTTTTCGTCCAGAATCGTTTTGAACAATTCCAGACCCCTAATCCAGGCGTGGCTTGGATTAAAAACGCTGGTGGCCTTGATGATGTAAGTTTTGTCGGGATCGGCCTTGGTTTGGGCTAAAGCCGCGCCCGCGCCCATAGTCAAAGATAGACATAAAGCGAGCAAAATTAAGGAGAATAACTTTTTCATTCTAATTTCTCTTTCATTCAGGTTATTTTCTTTAAAATAACCTGACAAATGGTTAATAACCATAAATTTATATGGATAATTAGGCAATCAAACTGACCAATCCCTGGTAGCTCTTTAGAGTTTTGGATTAGTCCGTTTAAAATCGCCAACTCATGACATCTCTAACCGTTGGTTAAACACTTCCTGCCCGTCAAGAATATCCACCGCTTCGGCTAGGCCTAAAACTTCTTTGGCCACCGTCTCGGGGATCAAAAGCCCTTCCTCCAGCGCTTTTTTCCGCGACAAAAATTCCGGCTCGCCAGGATACATGACCGGAGGAAACCCTTCCCTAACCGGCAATTCGTGGATGTACTCGATGATCGTCTCGGCTCCCTTAATGAAGTCGGCCAAGGGACGAAAGGCCTCGATGCGGATGGCGCAGTAAAACTGGCTCAAGAGTTGGGGTTTGTCCATATCCCTGGCCAGGCTGGGAACTTCTTTGTTTAAGGGGCCGCCGGCCAATAGGGCCGACAAACATTCCATCATGACCGCCAAGCCGAATCCCTTGTGGGCCCCGAAGGGAAACATGATGAACTCGGCGAAATCGGCCGAGAAAGGATCGGTCGTTTCAACCCCATCGGGCCTTAGCCAGCATTGGGGCGGAAAGGGTTTGTTTAGGCGGCGATATTCCCAGATCTTGCCTTGGGCCATGGCCCCGGCGGAAATGTCTAGGCAAAGGTTACCGTACTTACCGGCCGGAGCCGCCAGGGAAAAGGGGTTTGAACCAATGGCCCGGCCCAGCCCGCCCGGGGCCGACACGATACGTTCGGCGTTTGACCCGGCGAATCCAATCATGTCCTGGCCGGCCAATCTGGAACCCCAAATCCCGGCCGCCCCAAAGTGGTTGGCGTTGTATACGCTAACGAACGCGATGTCGCTCTTGGCCGCTTTGGCCCTGGCCAATTCCACGGCCTTTTGGCTAATGACAAAACCCATGCCGTTGTTTCCATTCACCAGGGCCGTGGTCTCCGTCTCGTGCGCGACCTCGATGGGGTTTTTGATGGCCAGGCTGCCTTTCTTAATCTTGGTAATATACTGACCAAAACGGACAAAGCCATGGCTGCGCACCCCGCAAATATCGGCCTCGGCCAAGGCGTTCGCGGTGATGGAGGCGTACTCAGGATCCTCGCCGTATTTTGTCAGTACCTTTGCGGCAAAGGGAATTAGTTTACTGACGTCAACCCTGTAGCGTATATCTTTTATTTCCATATATCTTCTCCTTTGATTGGATCTATCCTAGACAGTTCCATTGTTATTTGTTAAAGAAAAAAAGAAAAATTATTTTTTAATAAATCTATTAATAGGTAGATTTACCAGACCAATAGATTATTCGGGAAGTAAAATTATGGGACCAGCCGCGCTTCTGGATTCCAGTTCAGCGTGGGCCTGGGCGGCCTCGGCCAATTTGTAAGGCTTACCTGACTTGGCCGTGATAATTCCGTGGCTTATGGCTTTAAAAAGATTCGCGGCCATCTCTTCAAGGCGGGTCCGATCTTTTAGGTAGTGAAAAACGATGGGGCGAGTCAGGCTATAAGACCCGGCGGCCAAGCGGGAGACCTGGAAAGGTTCCACCGGCCCGGAGGATTGCCCGAAATTGACCAAGTGCCCAAAAGTGGCCAGCGCTTCCAGGGAGCCCTCAAAAGTATCCCGGCCCACGGAATCGTAAACCACGTCCACGCCCCGGTTTTGGGTTATGTCTTTTACCCGTTTTGCGAAATTTTCTTGCCGATACAAAATAGCGTGGGCGCAGCCTGACTTTCGGGCGATTTCCGCTTTTTCTTGGCTACCCACCGTGCCGATGACTAAGGCCCCCAAACCGCTGGCCCATTGGCACAATAAGCGCCCCACCCCGCCGGCCGCGGCGTGGATTAAGACCGCCTCCCCGCCTTTTAGGGCGTGAACCCGCTTAACGAGCATCTCGGCCGTTAACCCTTTAAGGAGAATCGTCGCCGCGAGATAGTCATCGAGGTCATCGGGCAACCTAAGGGCCTGGGCCGCCGGGAGTAACCGGCAACTCGCGTAGGCCCCATATTGCGGCGAAACGTAGGCCACGCGATCGCCCGAAGAAAAGCCCCCGACCTTAGGCCCAACCTCGGTCACGACCCCAACGCCTTCGATCCCCGGAATTCCGGGGAGGTTTAAGGTTTTGTACAATCCCGTTCGGACATACACGTCATGGAAATTTATCCCAATGGCCGTCTGCCGTACGCGCAGTTCTCCCTCGCCGGGGGCTCCAACCTCCACCGATTCATAACCCAAAACCTCGGGCCCACCGTGATTACGCAACAATATGGCTTTGTCCATCGGTATCTCCTAAAAAAACGCCTCGCCAACAGGCCCCAGGAAGGCGCGATCTAGCCAAAACTTAGACTAGTGAAGACGCGCCCTAGCCAAGGCGCGACCCAACGAAATCGCGACCTAGCCAAGACCCGGCCTAGCGAAAGCGCGGCCTAGCGAAGACGCGGCCTAGCCAAAGTGCGGCCTAGCCAAGGCGCGACTTGGGGGAAACCATTTGAAAGGAAAAATGGAAGGTATGAGATTGGTTAAACTAAAAAAAACGTGCCAAGGCCATAGAATGGATCTACGGACTTGGGTTTTCCGTTTTTCAAAGCCTGTACCCGCCCGACAAGCTTTGGCTAGGTTAACCATTTAAGGTGAGGATGGAATTGAAATTACTTAATGGGGTTTAAGAGTTTTGGCTTATTAACCAAGTTATAAGTTTTTGCCGTATGCAAAATTTTACAACGGCAAGGCCAGTTAAGCTTTTTAAACGCCTTTTTTATCGCGTCGCGCAAATAACCTTATACCGTCGGCGTTATTATGCCACGAAATTATTTTTTTTTCATATGTCTTAATTATTTCGCAAGGAACATGCCACGGGTGCGTTGGGGCTTTTTTCCCAAAATAACTGACGGTTATGCCAAATTGAATTTAAAGAAAAAATCTAGGCGGGAATAAAAAGGTGTTAAAAAAAGGCGGGCGGCCGACGGTAAAAATGAAAAAATCTAAATAAAATAGAGATGTTAAATGAAGGAAGGGTAAAAAAAAGGGATCGTAGCTTATTTGAGACAATTTGTAGCCAATTTGATTCAGCCCAAAACCGGGCTTAATCGCCACAAAAATGGGAACCACCGACACCACTAATTTACAAATATCTAAATTTTGCAAATAAGAGCTAAATTTAAATATACTAGACCTATTTTTATAAAGACAAAATCATTAATAAAATCTAAAAATCAAATATAGCCCAAAATATTTGTAGGCTTTGTTCCCTAATTAACGCAAGCATCCGCGCTTGGCTCGGATCGGGGCGATTTGGCCTAACCGACTTGGCCGCCCAAATTTTGCGCCAAACCAATTTTGGCCATAATCCGCTAGCGATTTAAAGCCCATTGAGCCCCAATTTATGGCCCATTTAGGGTCCGTTTATGGTCTATCTTACAGTCCATGTTACAGCCCATTTTACAGTCCTTTTACAAGCCATATTTTCGCATCTTTTTGTACATCATGGTTCTATGGATGCCCAGTTCTTTAGCGGCTTGCAACACGCGGCCATTGGTTCTTTTTAGGGCCGCCTTTATGATATCCACTTCATAATTGTTCATTAAATTCTTTAGGGACACCTGATCGTCGTTGGTTCGTTGGCTATTTTTACAGACGGAGTCATGGTTATCGAAAAAATCACTGTATTGGGAAAACAAACCCGTTGAGTTATCGCTGCAAATAGCCATCCGTTCGATTTCGTTTCTTAATTCTCGGACATTTCCCGGCCAAGAATAGGCCTTAAATTTAGCCAGCGTTTTTGGGTCCAGCTTTATTTTGGAGCCGTATTTTTTGTTGAATTCCTCCATGAACATTTCGGCCATGACTTCAATGTCTTTGGGCCTTTCCCTTAGGGGCGGTAAGTTAAACGGCAAAACGTCTAACCGATAGAACAGATCTTCCCGAAATAAGCCGGAGCCAACCATCTCTTTCAAATTTTTGTTGGTCGCGGCGATAACCCGGACGTTTACGAAAAAACGTTGGCTGCCTCCCACCCGTTTAACTTCCCCCGTTTCTAAGACCCGAAGCAATTTCGCTTGGGTTGAAAGGGGCAAATCCCCGATTTCATCAAGAAAAACCGTCCCTTTATCGGCCATTTCAAATATGCCAATCCTGCCTTCATGGCTAGCGCCCGTAAAGGCGCCCTTATCGTACCCAAAAAACTCCGATTCCATCAGCTCGTTTGGTATGGCCCCGCAATTGACCGGCATAAAGACTTTATTGCTTCGATTACTATTATTGTGGATAAAATTAGCCATGACTTCTTTACCCGTACCGCTTTCACCATAAATAATCACGGTACTATCAGAAGGAGCTATTTTTTTTGCCATTTCATATATTTTTATCATCTTATCATCTGAAAAAATATTATTCTTCGCTTCGTTACTTGACAAGTATTTGATAGTTTTCATAATTTTTTCATTATTTTTTTGTTCAGTGATTATTTGATCAACTATTTCCTGCAAAAAGAGACCATCGTAACTATACCCAGACACGCAGTAAAGGTCGCCGTTTTCGTCCAGGACGGGATAGCCCACGCTGTCCAGTTTCACGCCCGTCCTGGTGGTTAGCCGTCTGAAACAGACTTTTTTGGTCTCGAAAGCGCCCACGGCGGCTGATTTATCTATTATGCCAAGCCTCACGAGATCGTAAATATTCATGGTTAGGGCTTGCTCAAAACTTAGGTCATATAATCGACACAAGTAATCGTTGACAAAGAGGATATCTCCGTTTCCATCGGCAACCAATAAATTACCCTGAAAACAATCAATACCTCGCCTAATCATCTGAAATATGGGATTATCAAGAAAATCATAAGACATAAAATATCACTATTCGGTATAAAAAATCATAGGCAAGAAATAAGTTCTAATTTAGCCTTTTCAGACTATTATCAGAAAAACACCTTTGATTTTAGTTAAGCTAATTAATTTTGGTTTATACTTCTAAACTTTTAATAATATATACCCTTTAACCTAATTATTACTAATTTCAAAAAATACAATCTCTTTATTCATCATGATAACTATTAAATATATATTTTAACATAATTTTTGTAAAATAGAAATAAATTTTTAATCATTTCCATTTTCAAACTTTTGACTGGCCCAAGGACCCGGACACCGGTGTTGGGACAAGGTTATCGCCTAGAGATTTGGGCAAACGTTAAGTTTTCCCCCTCGGCTCAACGGCTAAGTTAAACGGCGGCGAAATAGACCAAACACCACAGTAATATCAAGGCTAATTATGCTAATAAATACTTCAAATACGCTATTTTAGACAGTTAAAAGTTTAAAGGAAAAGTAAATATAAGAAAAGGTATACAGATATTTGTAGCAATATTTATGCCAAGTGCCTCAAGAAACATAATAAAAGCTTAAGAGCTTTAATTATATTTCAAATGACAATATATAGAAAATAACTATTATTTATTAAACTATATATACTGTATTTAAACTAAAATCGTAAAAGTCTTAATAAATTATATTTACGCTTAACCTACTAATTTTTATGGTTTTTTCAACTTCTCCCGAAAAAATTCTTTGATTTTAGGATTTTATTTTAATCAGGCCATGCGCCAATGTCGCTTCTTTTCGCCCTTAACTTACGTTCTTACTTAACCATTCGGTAATCTTAGACCTTTGGGCGAAGTGACCTGTCTTCCCTTTTAACTAAAGCACACGATTGCAATCAGTGCAATAATTTTTTGACATCCGGCCAGTTCCCTAGCCCTGGATTTAACGAGGGGCTATGGCCAAAGGGGCTTATTGGTTTTATACACGATTGCCACCAGCGTAATAATTTTTTGACATCCGGCCTGTTTTCTAGCCCTGGGTTTAACCTGGACACTGGCCAAAGGGGCTTATTGGTGTTATATACGATTGCCACCAGCGTAATAATTTTTGACATCCGGCCTGTTCCCTAACCCTGGGGTTAACCTGGGCACTGGCCAAAGGGGCTTATTGGTGTTATAAGGGAAAGGTAAAATCGCGGTTTTGTTCGGCCAAGTC
>JAITLH010000209.1 GCA_031277995.1 Deltaproteobacteria bacterium | reverse complement strand
CTGAACGGCCCGAAGCTTGGCCGCGGCCACCATGTTCATGGCCTTGGTCAGTTTTTGAGTCTGCTTGACGGCCGAAATGTGCCGCTTGATGTCCTTGAGGGAGGCCATCTTAACCCCTTACGATTTACGGTTTTCTAATAAGGCCTCGGAGGGGCTTTTGAAAAGCCGCGCCAAAAACCCTTTCCATTGGCCACGAGTCAAAACGCGAAAGAAAAACGCCAAACCAAAACGACTAGCCAAAACTACCGGCCAAGACAACCGGCCAAAACGACTAGCCAAGGCAACCAGCCAAGACAACCGGCTTGGAGGCCAAGCCGTCTGGCCCCACATAAGCCGCGAATACCGGCCCTTTGACTAGGAAGCGGCCTCGGCGGGCGCTTCTTTGGGGGCGGTTTTTGGGGCCTCGGCGCTTTGGCCGAAAATGTCGGCGAATTCATCCAAGGCCGCCCGGATCTTGGCCTCGAGATCGGCCGAGATGTCTTTCTTGTCCTTGATTTCGTCAAAGATGTCTTGATGCCTGGACTCGATAAACTCCAAAAGCCTTTTCTCGTAATCCAAGACCGAGGCGACCGGATACTTGTCCAGATAACCCCTGGTTCCGGCGAAGAGAACCACCACTTCCCGCTCGGCCGACAGGGGCTGAAACTGGGGCTGCTTTAGTAACTCGACCATGCGTTGGCCGCGGTTAATCTGGTTAAGCGTGGCCTTGTCGAGATCGGAACCAAACTGGGCGAAAGATTCCAGCTCCCTAAACTGGGCCAAATCCAGCCTCAGGTTACCGGCCACCTTACGCATGGCCTTGGTCTGGGCGGCGCCACCGACCCGGCTAACCGAGATACCCACGTTAATGGCCGGCCTCACCCCGGAGAAAAATAGGTTGGGCTCCAAAAACACCTGGCCGTCGGTAATGGAGATGACGTTGGTGGGAATGAAGGCGGAAACGTCGCCGGCCTGGGTCTCGATGACAGGTAGGGCGGTCAGGGAACCCGCGCCCAACTCGTCGTTTAATTTGGCGGCCCTTTCCAAAAGCCTGGAGTGGTTATAGAAGATGTCGCCGGGATAGGCCTCGCGGCCCGGGGGGCGCCTTAAAAGTAGCGAAACTTCGCGGTAAGCCACGGCTTGCTTGGAAAGATCGTCGTAGATAATCAGGGCGTGGCGGCCCCGATCCCTATAGTATTCGCCCATGGAGGCCCCGGCGTAGGGGGCGATATATTGCAAAGGCGCGGGGTCGGAAGCGTTGGCGGCCACGACAACGGTATATTCCAAGGCCCCAAACTTTTCCAAATTGGCCACGACCTGGGCCACCGTGGATTTTTTCTGGCCGATGGCCACGTAAATGCAAACCACGTCCTGGCCTTTTTGGTTAATGATGGCGTCGACGCAAATGGCGGTTTTGCCGATCTGGCGATCGCCGATTATCAGTTCGCGTTGGCCGCGGCCAATGGGGGTCATGGCGTCGATGGCCTTGATGCCGGTGTAGAGGGGTTCATGGACCCCCTTTCTGGCCACGATCCCCGGGGCCACCACCTCGATTCTGGCAAACTCCTTGGTGTCGATGGGGCCCTTGCCGTCCAACGGGCTTCCGACCGAATCGACCACCCGGCCCAGTAAGGCGTCGCCGACGGGGACCTGGGCGATGCGCCCGGTCCTTTTGACGATGTCGCCTTCCTTTATGTGGGCGACATCGCCCATGACGGCCACGCCAACGTGTTCGGCCTCAAGGTTTAAGACCATGCCCAGGATGCCCCCCGGAAACTCCAAGAGCTCCATCGCCATGGCTTTTTCAACGCCGTAGACCATGGCCACGCCGTCGCCAACGGACAAGACCGAGCCCACTTCGTCCAGCTCGACTTGGCGTCCGTATTCCTTGATTTGGGACTTGATGATTTGGCTTATTTCATCCGCTTTGATGGGCATGGTTTCATGGTCTCCTTGGATTTCCAAAAATTACTCAAACAAAACTCGAACTAAAATCGCTCGCGGTCCCCCAAAGGGACCCCCGGATCGGCCAAAATTTTTACCCGGCCCAAAGGGCCTCGGGCCCTTAGGCGGCCCCGGCCAGCTTCTGGCTTAGGCGCTTAAGCTGGGTTTGAATGCTCGAATCGACCACCAGATCGCCCAAACGGGCCACCAAGCCGCCGATAATCGTGGGATCGACCTTGACCTCAAGTTCCACCTTGGCCCCGGACATGATGTTTAGGGCGCCCTTAATGGCCGAAACCTGGCTCTCGGTAAGGGGCGCGGCCGAGGTGAGGGTGCCCCTCATCAGGCCCTCGCTCTCGTCGCATAGCCCCAGATAGGCGGTCTTTATCGGCTCAAGCAAATTGAGCCGGCCTTTGTCGAAAAGGAGCTTAACGAAATTGGAAACGACCGGGCTAAGGGAGCATTTTTCCAAAATGGCCAAAAGGGCCCCGTGCCTTTGTTCCCTGGGATAGAAGGGGGAGACGAGGGCGTGCCCGACTTCCCCGGTTTGTTTTAAAAGCTCGCTAAAAGAATCAAGCTCGCTTCCGTAGTCGCGGTATTTGCCGTCGTCTTGACCAAGGAAAAACAGGGCTTTCGCGTAACGCTTGGCTAGGATGTCTATCATATGCGGTCCCCAAAAAGCCTAGTGTTTCCGAGCCGGGAGCTTGACGACCTTATCGACAAATTCCACGACCAAGCGGCTCCGGTCGGCGTCGGTGATTTTTTCGGTTAATTCTTTCTGGGCCAGGCTTTGGGCCAGCTCCCCGATTTCCACGGTCAACTTCTGGCGGGCCGTCTTGATTTCAAGTTCCATGGCCGCCTCGGCCCGTTGGATGATG
>JAITLH010000108.1 GCA_031277995.1 Deltaproteobacteria bacterium | reverse complement strand
TAATTAAACGAAGTCGATTGGGAGATTTTTTGGGCAGCGTATGGGGTTAACATTCGGAAAACAATGGCCGGGCCTGGGCTTGGCTGACGGGAAAAAGCGCTAAATGTCGGTCAGTTGGGCCCAGGTTTTTGGAAGGGGTTTTTTTGGGCTTGGCCCGGTTGCCAAAGGGGCGTCGCTGTGGCATATTCAACCCGGGGAGAATTCGGGGGCGTTTTCGTTGGCCGGGGACTTAAGGCGCTTCGGATACTAAGCCTCGGGGGTTTTTCGTTGGGATAAAAGGGGTTTGGGAAACCGGCGCGAAAAAATCAGTAGGTTTTCGCCCAGGTTAGGTGACGGGCCCGTAGAGGGGTCTAATGGCCCCGCGGAGGCGATTGGGAGTGGGTAGGTGGCGTTTATGGGGTCAAGGGCCCAGGAGCGCTCCCGGAGCCCTTTTTGGGCGTTTAAACGGCAAGTCCCGAGGGGGTCAGAACCCTGGGGCGTTGGGGTTTTTTGGGTCGGGCGGCGCGAGTTTGGGGAAATTAATTTGTTGGGGTGGGTTTTTTAAAAAAATGTCTTTGGTCACTTTTTCAGAGGTTCAGAGGTTCCATAACCGTCAGGACGTTTTGAAGGGGGTAACCCTTTCAATCGAGGCCGGGGAGAGGATTGGTTTGGTTGGCCGCAACGGGGCCGGGAAAACCACCATCATTCGGCTAATCATGGGCGACGAGGCGCCGGACTCGGGCCAGGTCGTTAAGGCCAAGGGCTTGAAGCTGGGGTATTTGCCCCAGGACATCATGGCCCAAAACGACCAAAAGCTTTTGGAACTGGTTTTGGACACGGACCCGGAATTTAAAAAAATCGAAACGGAGCTTCATGAGGTCGAAAGGGAACTGGCCAAAACCAATCTGGGTCAGGAGGAACTGACCGCCTTGGCCGATAGGCACGGGCATTTGATGGCCCGTTTCGAGGCCATGGACGGCTGGGTTAGGGAATCGGAGGCCAAAAAAATCCTGTCGGGATTGGGTTTTTCCGAGGCCGATTTCGAGCGGGATTTGTCGGTTTTTTCCGGGGGCTGGATCATGAGGGCCGTGTTGGCCCGGCTTTTGGTGGCCAAACCCGATCTCTTGGTTTTGGACGAGCCCACCAACCACCTGGACATCGATAGCCTGATTTGGCTGGAAAACTACCTGAAAGGCTCGCCCTCGGCCTTGCTTTTGGTTTCCCACGATCGGGTTTTTTTAAATAACGTGGCCCAAAAAATCATCGAATTGAGGATGGGGCGGGCCGATTCCTACCCGGGCAATTACGATCGTTTTTTGGAGGAAAAAGCCCGGCGTTTGGTGACCGAATCCGCGGCCTATTCCAACCAACAAGAGCAAATCAAGCAGCTGGAAAAATTCATAGAACGCAACCAAGTCAGGGCCTCAACGGCCAAAAGGGCCCAAAGCCGGATTAAGGCCCTGGAAAAAATCGACCGCTTGCCCCAACCAGACGACGGTCTTGAACAAACCTTTAACTTGCGCTTGCCCCAGGGCCGCCGCGGTCCGGACTTGGTGGCCCAGTTAACGGGCGTCACCAAATCCTACGGCCAAACCGAGGTTTACCGCGACCTTAACCTGACCCTCCAAAGGGGCGAACGGCTGGCCTTAATCGGTCCCAACGGCCGGGGGAAATCAACCTTGATTAAGCTCCTGGCCGGGCTGACGGAACCCTCCGGCGGGGTTAGGAAAATGGGCCAAAATATCGACCTGGGTTACTTTTCCCAGTTTCAGATGGAGAGCCTAAACCCCAATAACAATCTCATCGAGGAACTGGCCACGGTGGCCGGGCACCTTACCATCGGCGCCCTTAGAAACACCCTGGGCGGTTTTTTGTTTTCCGGCGATGACGTTTTTAAAAAGGTTTCCGTTCTCTCGGGCGGCGAAAAAACCAGGCTGGTTTTATGCAAAATCATGATGGGCGCCCCCAACGTCCTTCTTTTGGACGAACCCACCAACCACCTGGACATCCCCGGGCGGCAAATGCTTGAAGACGCCCTGGACGATTTTGAAGGCACCATGGTTTTGATCAGTCACGATCGCCATTTCATAAACCGTTTATGCGATAGGGTTGGGGTTATCGAAAACGGGGTTTTGACCGTTCACCCCGGAAACTTTGACGATTACCAGCGCCTCTGGCTTGGCGACCCGGCCGCCCTTTTTGGCCAAAATTCCCCCAGCCCCCTGGCCGAATCGCCAAAAACCGCCGCCAAAACCCAATCCGGCCCAGCGCCCTTGGAAAACGCCCTGCCCCAAAAGGATTCCGCTTTGGAAAAACGCCAAGCCGCCAGCGAGGAAAGAAAGAAACGGACGGCCCTCCGAAAACCCCTGGAGAAAAAACTCCAGGAGACGGAAAAAAGACTCGACGAAATAGCCGCCCGTTACCGGGAACTTGAAAAAAACCTTGGCGACGAGAGGATCTACAAGGATGGCTACAAGGTCAAGACCATAAAACTGGAATTGGAAGGGCTTAATATCGAAAAAAGGGAACTCGAAAACATCTGGGAAGAGACGACCATGGCGCTCGAATCCTAAATAAAAAAAGGGCCGCGAGGCCCTTTTTTATTTGGGGAGAAACGAGGCGGCCTTGGCCCGGGCCAGGTTATCCGCGGCCAGGGCCTCTTCCAGGTCGCCGATTTTTTGGGCCGGGAGGGCCTCCAGGGTTTTTTCCAAGAGATCGGCTATGCCGGTAAAGGACAACCGCCCGGCCAAGAAAGCTTCGACGGCCACTTCGTTCGCGGCGTTTAGGGTGGCCGGGGCCGTGCCGCCGATCCTTCCGGCCATTTCGGCCAGGGCCAGGGGCTTAAAAACCTTTCGATCGACCTCTTCGAAAGCCAGGTTGGGGGGAACGGCTTGGTTTAAAAATCTCTCGAAAGCGCCGTTATTTAAGGCGATGTCTTTTAGATGCCATCTCTCGGGGTAGCTTAAGGCGTAGGAAATGGCCAGTTTCATGTCCGTCGGGCCCATCTGGGCCAAAATGGAAGCGTCCTTAAAACCGGCGAAGGAATGAACGTAGCTTAGGGGATGGACCAAGACTTCGATCCGGTCGTAACCAAGGTTAAAAAGATGGTGGGCCTCAATTACCTCAAGGCCTTTGTTCATCATGGTGGCGCTGTCGCAGGTGACCTTGGGGCCCATGGACCAGGTGGGATGTTTTAGGGCTTTTTCGGGGGTGACGGTTTTAAGGTCGTTTAGATTCCAGCCCCGGAAGGGTCCGCCCGAGGCCGTCAAGATCAGGCGATCGAGATCCGGCGAGCCCAGACGGCCTCCCAGGGCCTGGAAGATGGCCGAGTGCTCGCTGTCAACCGGGGCCAGGCGATCCCCGGCGATCTTCATTAAAATTTCCCCGCCCAAAACCAAACTTTCCTTATTGGCCAAGCAAACCTTAAGGCCCTTAACCAGGGCGGCATGCGTGGGCCTTAGGCCCGCCGCCCCCACCACGGCCGAAAGAACCGCCTCGGCCCCCGACTCGCTGGCCACGAGGTTAAGGCCCGCCCCGCCCACCAAGATTTCCGGGGTTTTGGCCGAGCCCAGTAAGCCGAGAAGTTTTTTTCTGGCGACCTCGTCCCCGACCGAGACGACGGCGGGCTTAAACTCCCTTATTTGCTGGGCCAAAACCTCGACGCCGCTTTTGGCGGCCAAGCCCGCGACCCCAATCTTATCGGGTAAGGCCCGGGCCAAATCCAAGGCGGCCCGGCCAATGGAACCGGTCGAGCCTAATATGGAAATTTTTATTGGGTTAGTCATGGAGATAGGCCAAGTACGTAAAGTATTGGGAGAGAACGGGGTTTGGCGAGAATCGAAAATGGCCGTAAACTTTCCCTTACGGCCATTTTTTAAAACCGGTCAGGGCTGGGTGGTCCAAAATACGTAGAAATAAACCGGGGGCAGGTTAAACAGAATCGAGTCCAGGCGATCCCAAAAACCGCCGTGGCTGGCCAGAAGGTTTGAGGTGTCTTTGATGCCCATGGCCCTTTTAAAACCCGACTCAAAAAGGTCCCCAAAGGTCCCCCATAGGGCCAAAAAAAGCCCCAGGGCGGCCAGTTCCCGCCAACCGTTATTGGCGTGGATATAATACTTGGACAAACCCCCGACCAGGGCCCCGACCAAGCAGCCGCCCAATAAACCGGAGATGGTTTTGTTGGGGCTGACGATTGGGGCGAGCTTTGGCCCCTTAAGTTTTGAGCCAAAATAATAGGCCCCGGTGTCGTTTAGGGCGGTCACCAAGATTACGAAAAGAAGCCACTGGGCGCCGTTTTCAAACTGCTTAATCAGCATGATGAAGGAAAGGCAGAAAGTCAAATACAGATGGCCCAAGGCGTAGCGGCTAACCACGTTTACCGAGACGCGGTCCTGCTGGGGACTTAAGGCGTAAAGAAAATAGGCCGCCCCAAAAATCAAGCTCAGATACAAGCCCAGGGACTGCCCGTCCGGCCCAAAAAAAGTGGCCCCAACCACGGTGGCCAAAAAACCCACGAGGGTCAAAACGAAGAGACCCAGCCTCTCCTTGCCCAGTAGGTTTATGAAAAACTCGCCCCAGGCAAACGAGCCCACGATCCCGACAAAAATCAATAGGTATAGTTTATTGGGGTAAAAAACGCAAAAAACCGTCGGCGGAATCAGGATCAGGGCCACCACCCAACGGCTCAAGTCCCCTGAGTTAAGTCGATCGGTCACGCTCACAAGTTACCTCCAGTAAACAAAACTCCCATCACAGGCGAGATCCATTATACCTTAAATCGCCCCGGCTTGCTTGAAGCTCTCTTCAAGTAAGCCTGGGCCAAGGTTAAAAACCAAACCTAAGGCGCCGTTGGCCGTTATTTGGGCTGGGCCGGGAAGTTGGTTAAGCAATCGCTGGCGATTGTCTCGGCCTGGGCCGTGACCAAACTTTAGTCGTCACGGGTCATTTTCACGGCCCAAGCCGAGACCTTTTCCCGCTTAATGAAGGCGTAGCCTCGGCTCAAATACTCCCGATCCGTTAACCTGGCCACGATTTCTTGGCCCCAGTAGATCCCCGATTCGGATTCCCAGGGCATCATGATGGTGTCCTCGACAATGACAAACAAGCCAAAAATGTCTTCGGGGCCGCTGGTGATGGACTTCCACTCGACGTAACTCCGGCCCTCTTCCATGGGGGTAATGTCATAGCGGGTATCGAAATCCCTTTGATCCTCGCCGGAAATGTTTAGGCGACTTTCGATGGTCCAAATGGTTGGGCTATGGACGATCACCAGCTGGCCGGTTTGCCGATGGCGCCTTTCTTCCTTGTCGATGTAGGTGCCCTCCACGGTCCAAAGACCCGGCTCAAGTAAATACGTATGTTTTACGCTCACGTCAGTCACCTTTCCCCATTGGGCCTGGATAAAAAAGTTCGCGATTGGGTAATTATTCCCGTGAATTTTAACGCTTAGACACTTTTAAGCTTATAAGTAAAAACGCTTTGGCTTAAAAATCGCTTTTTAAGCCTTCCAAAAAGGTTTCCAGCCTAGTGACGCTGGCCCCAAAGCGCTCGCCTTTCAATTCCCCCACCACCATGGATTCGACCAGGATCCGGTGGGTCTCCTCGATTAGGGGCCGTTTTCGGCAAATCAAGACCGCGTCGTGGCCGGCGATCAAGGCCTCCAGGGCGGCCTGGCCGATTTTTAGTTTGTTGGCTACCGCCCCCATTTCCAGATCGTCGGATAAGACCAGGCCGTCAAAATTCAGCTTATATCTAAGCAAATTGATAATCGCCGGAGAAAAAGTCGATATCTCCTTAATCCCCAGGCCCGGGTAGAGGCAGTGACTGGTCATGATGGCGGCCAGGCCCTTTTCGATTAAGGCGATAAAGGGTTTTAGATGATCTTCCATTTGGGCCTCGGTCAAATGAACCGCGGACACGACCTCGTGGGGATCTTCCATGGCCGCGCCCAGCCCGGGAAAATGCTTACCGCAGCAAAAAACCCCGGCCTCCCTAAATCCGGTCACAAAACCCTGGGTCAATTGGATGACCTTTTCGGGATCCTCGCCGTAACCGCGTTTAGTCATTATGCCGTCGGGTACGATTAAATCCAAAACCGGGGCCAAATTAAGGTTAAAACCCAGTTCCTTAAGTTCCTTGCCCGACGACAAGGCCATGGACCGGGTAAAGGTCACCCCGCGCTCGGCTTGCTCGTTGGCCCCGGGCAATTGGATGTGCGGTGGGGGCAGCCTTTTGACCAGCCCGCCCTCGTTATCCAAGGCCATGATTAGGGGCCGCCCGGTTAGCTCCAGGGAGCGTTTTTGAAGGGCCGCCAACTGATCCCTTAGCTCGTTTCCGCCGCCCGGGGGATAGTTTCTCCTAAAAAATATCAGGCCGGCCGGCGTAAATTCCTCGACCAGGGCCATGGGCTCCTTTAAACCGTTTCCCTCCCAGCCAATAATCATGCGTAAACCGGCTTTGAAACGAATCTCTTCTTTCCACTTAACAAATAAAGGCATCTTATCTCGCTAAACGTTTGAGTGATTAAACAAAAATATTTTTACCCATAAACCAGAGTAATCTAAGTAACCAAAGGCTGACTTTACCCATAAACATGGGTAATCGACGTCTCGAAAAAAATAATTTTACCCACGGCTTGGGGTAAAAGGCTGACGAAAAAATTTTTTTTACCTATAACCATGGGTAATCAATGTCTCGAAAAAATTTATTTTACCCACGGCCCGGGGTAAAGGGCTGACGAAAAAAAATTTTTTTACCCATAAACATGGGTAATCGACGTCTCGAAAAAAAATATTTTACCCACGGATTGGGGTAAAGGGCTGACGAATAAATTTTTTTTACCCATAAACATGGGTAATCGAAGCGACGAAAATCGAAGCGCCAAAAAGCCCTGGGGAAACGGCCCATGGCTGGGCGATGGGCCTGTTTTAGCGTTTCAAGGCGCCCTCGCAAGCCAGGCAGCGGCCGCACCCCAGGGAGGGGGGGCAAGGGGCGGAGGGAGTTTCGCTTTGGGCCAAAAGGGCTTCGGAGGCCAAATAATCGTAACCCACGTTGGGGCTTATTAGGCGCCAGGGTTTTTGGGCGCCAAAGGGCCGGTGGATGGGGTGATCCGGGCCGTAGCCTATGGCCCTAAGGGCGGCGCCGAGCTGGCCTCGGGAATCCATCTGGGCTTTCACCAAAAGGTGCGAGTTTGGGCCGCCCCGGGACAAAAGCCCTTGCAAAATGGCCCCTTTGGGGGGATCGATCCGTAATTCCAGATCGCCGATCTTGGCCAAATAATCGGTTACTTTTTTGCCCCGCTCTCTCATTTCCCGTTCGGTCAAAAGGGGCCGGTCCTCGAAAGGCGTTTGGGGCTTGGGGGTAAAGTTGGAAACGGAGACGGATATCTTGGGGCCGCCCCGGCCGACGCGGGTTTCTTTTTTTACCAAACTTACCAGCTGGGCCAGATCCCTTAAGTCGTCCTCGTTTTCGTCGGGGAGGCCTATCATGAAATAGAGTTTTAGGCGCTTAAGGCCGTGGCCGGCCAATAACCTGGCCGAGGAAAGGACCTCGGACTCATTTAAATTTTTGTTTATGACGTTTCGAAGCCTTTGGCTCCCGGCCTCGGGGGCGACGGCCAAGGCGTTTAACCCGGCCCGGGAGAGATACTTGGCCAAATTTTCCGTGAGCGAGGAAAGGCGCATGGAGGAAACCCCAACCGAGGTGCCGTTTTCGATTAGGGCCTCAAGGATTTTTCCCAGCTCCGGGTGATCGGCCACGGCCGGGCTGACCAAGCCCACGCGGCCGGAAGTTTCGACCATCGAATAGGCGGCTTTGATGATTGACTCAAACGACCAAGGCCGGTGGGGACGGTATAGGTAACCGGCCAAACAGAAACGGCAACCCCAAGGGCAGCCGCGACTAATCTCCACCAAGGTGGTCATGGGAAATTCCGTCAGCGGCGTCAATATGGGCGATGACGGTGGGGTTAGGCGATCGTCAAAGGGCCATTTTAAAAGCGAACTTCGAACCTTGGACAAATGTCCGTCCGGGCTTAAACAATCGTTTGGGCCAAAACCAAAGCCCTCAATTTCGGCCCCAAAATGACACAAACCCGGAGCCAAGGCCCCGGGCACGACGGTTACGAGATGGCGCAATCTTTCAAAATAATCCAGAGCCAGGAAATCTTTTTGGTTATAGGTCTCGACGATTATCGGCCATTGGTTTTCCCCTTCCCCCAGCAAAACCAAGTCAACGAAAGGCAAAAGCGGCCAAGGGTTACTCCAAACGCCCACCCCGCCGCAGACGATCATGGGGCCGTCGCGGTTTCTGTCTTCGCGGTAAGGGGCCAGGCCGGAACGCCTTAATATATCCGGCAAAAGCCAATAGTCGTTTTCCAAGACCATCGAGGCGGCGATGAGGTCAAAATCCGAAAGGCGCCGCCGGCTTTCCAAAGACATCGGCCTTTCGTCGGGAGCCTGGCCCAGGGCGAAAAACCTCTCCCCCAGGGCCGTCCGGCTTTGGGCCAAAAAGCGGTAGACCCATAAATAACCAAGCGACGACATGCCCGTGTGGTAATCGCCTGGCCAAACCAAGGCCACCGACAACCGGCCGCCCCTATCGCGTTTTACCGCCCCGATCTCGTTTGCCGTTAATTTGTAAGGGGGTTCGGGTTTTCCCCGGGAAATCCCCCTTCGCGCGCTTACTCGCTTACCCTTTGGGCCCTGACGATCCGCCGAAAATAAGGCCGCTTTGTCGGGCAAGTTTTAGTTGGCCTTGTCATGCATGTAGGGGCCCTTGTCGTCTTTTCTGGCCTCGGCCAAACCGCGTTTGGACTGTCCCAAAAGGTTCCGTTGATCCGTCGGCGACGGATTCCTTTGGGCGTTGGCTTTCTTGACCACGTTTAAGGGAGCCACGGCGAAGCCGTTTTGGGCGTACTTATTGTTGCCAACCAAGGTGGGAACCCGGTCCAAGGGCTCGTTGGATAACTTAACCGTTTGCCTGGCCTTGGGCATGGACGTTTGTCCCGGGGTCTGGACCTGTCCCTCGGCGCCATTGTGGGCCTGGTTTGGATATTGGCCCTGGGGCTGGCCGGGATACTGGCTTGGGCCCTGGGGCGGGTATTGGTCCTGGGCCTGACCGGGGTATTGGCCTTGCGGCTGGCCGGGGTATTGGCTGGGCCGGGGCTGGTTTGGGTATTGGCCCGGGCCCCGAACTTGGCCTTGGCCTTGGATTTGGCCCGGATACTGGCCTTGGCCTTGGGCCTGGGCTTGGTCCGGATACTGGCTTTGGGCCTGGGGCGCCGGACGCTGGGCCTGGTCCGGGGGTAGGGAAATTTTGGGCTCGACCTCCATCAAAAGGGTAATGGGCTCGTCCTCGTCATCGTCGAGATTGATCATGGGCTCTTCTTTTTGGGGCTCATCGACCGGAAGGCCCGTGGCGATGACGGTAACCCTAACCGTGCCCGATTCGGCCAACGAATCGTCGTAGGTGATGCCCGTAAGAACCTGAACGCCCGGGCCAACCAACTCGACGAGGTACTTGTTTACGCCCAGAAACTCCGAAGCCTTGATATCCTTGGGGACCGTTAGGTTAATCAAGAGGTACTTGGCCCCGGTGATGGGCTTATTGTCCATAAGCGGGCAATTGATGGCTGATTTCGCCGCCTCAACGCAGCGATCCGGGCCGTTGGCTTCCCCGACGCCCATGATGGCCAAGCCCTTGGCCCTAAAGGCGGTCCGGATGTCGGCGAAATCCAAATGGATGTCGCCGGGATTGTAGATAAGATCGGTAACGCAGCTAACGGCCTTATAGAGAACCAAGTCGGCCCTAAGGGAGACTTCCGGCATGGAGATTTCGGGAAAAGTCTCAAAGAGCCGGTCGTTGGAAACCGTGATTACGGAGTTGCTGATGGCCAATAACTCTTCGTAAGCCGGTTTGGCTTTTTCGGGCCGGCCAATCTCTTCCTTAAAGGGCAAAACGACCACGCTAACCACGAGCGGCGGCTTTTTCTGCTTATTTAAGTGCCTGACGACCGCCGGGGCCGCGCCGGTCCCGGTGCCGCCGCCCAAGCCGGCGGTGACAAAGACCAAATGGGCGTCGCCGATTTCTTCCATGATTTCGGGCATCGATTCCTCGGTCGCTTGGCACCCAACGCTCGGATCGCCCCCGGCGCCCAAACCCTCGGTTAACTCGGGACCGAGTTGGATCTTTACCGGGGCCAAGCATCTTTCGAGGTGCTCGACGTCGGTATTGGCGGCAATCAAAGTCGGCCCAGTCATGCCCTGCTTGATCATGTTACTAATAGCGTTGGAGCCACAACCCCCCAGGCCAATTATGACTAACCGGCAAGCGGTCTTCTTGGGAGCCTTTTTTACGACATCGTCAGCCATCGATCATACTCCTTATAACTATGCGCGCGACCTTAAAAACGGCGTTTAAAGAGCGCTCCAGATATATTGTTACCTTTTGAAACTTAAATTATCTAAAACTAATTTAAGCGTTTAATTTATTTTTTGCCAATATTGAACTTAAAGGCGATTTCAAGATTTTAAGAAATATTCGGTCGGTTTTAAGCTTACGTATTGGCGAGTTTAAATTCGAAAAAAATTTTTTGAGGACTATAAAAATTAAATCGGCTGGTTAATTTTGCGTTGGGAAATAAAATATAGTAAAGAATCGAGTTTTACGTGACTTGGATTTACGGGGCTTAACTTTAGGCGACTTGGTTTGACTTTAGGCCATCGCCACCAAGGCGACGCGTCGCCTTGGTGGCGATGGATGGGCTTGGCGTTTGGCCATAAATATCTAACAATCTCTATGGACGATGAATTCTCATTATGTTTTTAGCGATTTTTGCTAGCATTGGAAAGATTCAAACGCATTGTCAGTGACCTTCTGACAAAATTAAACCCTATCTTTTTCCGCCAAGGCCAACCTATATCGCCTATCTTAAAATACCTATTCATAATATCAAATGGTTTTCAAACAATCAAGTAAAAAAATATTCTAGACGCCAATATCAGTTTGGCCATTCAACTAAAACACTGATTTTGAACTTTGATGATAAAAATTTCGATCGATTAAAAAAAAATTAGGCTCGCCCTGACCTTTAGAGTCACGATGGCTAGCCTTGGTCGCCTAATTTTTACTCCGGCCACTGGCCTTTTGAAGCCTGTCGGCTAATTTCGGCTAAAAACGTTACTTTACGCTAGGTTTTTAGCTCGATTGCCAAGACTCATTGGAGACACTAAAACGGTTAGCCAAATGTTTTAGGTTAAAAGAAATCCGTTTCAAATAAGATTCCCATAAAATAGGCTCTTTAGGGCTCGGGACGAAAAAACGCTACCCTTGGGGACTTTAAAACCATTAGGTCAAGGGCCATTGGAGACTTTAAAACCGTAAGGTCAAGGGCCCTTGGGGACTTGGGGGTCTTTTTTGTCGCTTAGGGTACCGGTGGCGATGACGATAACTTTTACCGAGTCCCTGAGGTTTTCGTCGTAGGTTAGGCCCAAAAAAACCTGGGCGAGCGGGCTTAGCCCTTTGATTAAAAACTCATTTAAGGCGATAAATTCACTGGCCTTAAGGTCCTTTGGGGCGTTTAGTTGGATTAAAAAATATTTGGCCCCGGTTAGGGATTTGGTTTCCATGAGGGGGGAGTTTAAAGCCGTTCTGGCCGCCTCTATGGAACGATTGGGCCCTTTGGCCTCGCCAAAACCCATGACGCCAAGATCGCCCGCGGACAGGGCCGTCCGAAGATCGGCGAAATCCAAATTCATCTCGCCGGGTTGGTAAACCAGATCGGTCAAAGAACTTACGGCCAAATCGAGCAGGCCATCGGCCATGGCCAGGCATTGGGGCATTTTGGCCCCGGGGTTAGACAAATGGACCTTGTCGTTGGAAACGGCGATAACCGAGTCGCTTTTAACCAAAAGCGTTTCGACGGTTTTTTTGGCCAAAATCGATCGGGTCCATTCCCAGACAAAGGGCAATACGACCACGCTAACCACGAGGGGGGCTTTTTTTCGCTTTTTTAACCTTTCCACCAAGGGCGTTATCGCGGCCGTGCCAACCGATCCGCCAAGTCCGGCGATGACCAGAACCATTTGGGCTTTTCCGATGGTTTTGGTGATTTTTGAAAGCGACTCATTTATGGCTCGGCGCCCCGGCTTTTGGGAACCGTCGGCCAAAGGGCCTTTGGGGCCGATTGGGATATCGAAGTATTCCGGGGTCGATTCCCTCAAAAGGCCTTTGGCGCCGTTTGGGCCGTTTGCGCCGTTTGCGCCGTTTGGGCCGTTTGCGCCGATTGCGCCGTTTGGGCCGATTGCGCCGATTGCGCCGATTGGGATATCGAAGCATTCCGGGGTCGATTCCCTGGGCGGGAAAAGGCTATCGGCGGCGATCAGGGCCGAAACCTTGGAGCCGCGCTTAACCATTCGTTCTATGGCCCCGGCGCCGCAGCCGCCCAAGCCCACCGCCACCACGCGGATCGCCGGTTTTTTGAGGGCGCCTTTTTTTCGTTTAGGGGAGGCCATTATTTATATTTATGAGTATTAACTTTAATACCAAAAAGCTCTTTTTTTTTATTTTCAGACCTTGGTTTGAAAGGGCTCAGACCATGGAAAAGCCCGAAAAAAAAATTATTTTAGCCCATGGGCCCATAGAAAATGGGCCCATGGGCCATGGCCTTTGGGCCCCGGACTCCCCGCCCCACTAAATTAAACCCGCGGGCATCGGGGTTTAATCACGAGCGCGTAGGGACGGAAAAAACCGGGGCCAATGGGGGGTCACGGCCCATGACTTTCGTCGCCATAAGCCCAAGGGAGGGTGGGACTTATGGCGATTTTGTTTTACCCTTTCGCGGGTAACGTCATTGGCTTTGACCCCGGCGGCGTCACCTACCGGCCAGAAAATCCATGAATTTTCCCAATACGCCCGTAGAGGGACTCTTTCTGGGGGCGAAGTTTACCAAGTTAGATAAATTGTTCTGGCTGTAAAGCATCAGGCCCACGGCGGTGGAGTAGATGGGGCTCCCCACCATTTCGGCCATGCTTCCGTTAAAGAGCGGATAGCCGACCCGGATCTGCCGATTGAAGATGTCCACGCCCAGCTCGCGAATGCCCATGAGTAACGAGCTCCCTCCCGTCACGACCACGTTTTTTACCCCTTCGTCATAACCGCTATAAATAAGCTCGCGGTTGACGTGGGCGAAAAGGCTCGACATCCTTCTTCTCAAGATCATGCAGACATGGTCGGCGCCGATTTCCACGGTATTGATTTCATCCAAGCAAGGGACCTCGATGCCGTAATCGTACGGAAGAAGCCCTTCAAAACAGTAGCCATGTGAGAGCTTTAACCGTTCGGCCGAGTCCAGGGAAATGTTTAAGCTTGTGGCCAGATCGCAGGTTAGGGCGTCCCCGCCCACGGCGATTTCCTGGACGTGGTGGATAACGCCGTTCATGAACACGGCCATGCCCGTGGTCCCGCCACCTATGTCAAGCAAAAGTACGCCCTGTTGCTTTTCCGCCTGGGTCAAAACCGCCTCGGCCGAGGCCACCGATTCCAGATACACGTTTTCTATCCCCAAACCGGCGCTGTGGACGCACTGGCAGAGATCGTTTAGGCAGTTGGAGTCCACGGTGAAAACGTTTAGGAACATTTCGAGCGTATGGCCCCGCATGTTTATGGGGTTGGTTATCCCTTGCATCCCGTCTACCCAAAACTCCATGGGGAGCCTGTCAAGGATCGTGTGGTTGGTGGGAATCTGAAAAACCATGGCCGAGTTTATGGCCCGATCTATGTCGCTTTGGTTTATGACCCCGGAACCGTTTACCGCGACGGGCGCGTAAACCTGCGTTCCTTTTATGTGTTCCCCGGCGATGCCTATGTAGGCCGACTGGCAATCGTAGCCCGAATATTGCGAGGCCTTATCCACGGCTTCCACGATGGCCCGCTCGGTTTTTTGCATGTCGATGACCCGGCCATTGGCCAAACCATCCGAAGGAGCGTACCCTATGGCTTTGATGTTAAGGCCTGACTCTTCGTTTTTTTCGGCCACCAGGCAAGCTATTTTAGTGGTCCCGATATCGATGGCCACTAACACTTCGTCACTTTTGGACATTTCTAAATCCTCCCTATAACGCGGTGAAGGCGATTTTGGCGCGAAATGGGCGAACCTCGCGAAAAGGTACGCGATTATGGGAAACGGGACCAAACCAATCCGACGCGCCGGGGAACCGTTTGATCTTTTGTTGGGGCCAAGGGCCAACGCCCTTTATGGGCCGGGCCTAGGGCCGGCCGGGTTACCTTTGGGAGACTGGCTTTCGCGCTCTCGAATCTTGCCAGTCTTTGGGGCCTTTGGGGAGGCCTTGGCTTCCCGGTTTTTAAAAAACCGATTTATTTTTTTAAGGGCGCCCACTCGTTTAAGGGGCGAGCTTTCGGGCTTTAACCATTGGGCCCGGCGGCCCGGCCGCCGGGATTGGCCGCGGCGCCGCGGCGATGGCTTACCGTGACGCGGCCGGGGTAATCGATCATGGCGTAGGCCAACGTCCCATAAAGATCCTCGTCTTTTAGATGGGCGGTGACTTTGCCCAAACGCCAAAATTTCAGGGCGTAATCGCCCAGGCCGACCTTGACCTTAAGTCCGCTTTTTTTGACGTAAAGGGTAAGGCCGCGGTCTCGATCGTAGTGGAACTCGGCGATGTTGGCCGTCCTATACTCGTCCTTTCTGGAATCGAGGACCTCGATCAAAGCGAAGGTCTCGGCCAAACCGTCTCTTACGAGCGGGCCGGAATCGGAAAGTTCCTCGAAAGTAAAACCGCTAATTATCGGTAGATTTGAGACTTCCGTGGGATCTAATTTTTTAAAGGGAAATCCTTTTTCATCAATGAAATACAAATATTGCAAATTAGCGATGGCCTTGGGTTGATATTCGGTAACTTTAAGACTTAACCCATTTGGTAATGTCTGACTGATCTCGGCACTTTCAACCCAGGGTATTTCTTTAACTTTTTTTATAACATTCTTTGTGTCTAAAGTCAAGCTATTCACGGATATTTGTAGACCGGCCGCCTCTAAAACTTCAGCTCTTGAGAGCTTTGACAAGCCCGTGACCAAGATAGATTGGGGCTTTATCATAAAATAATCAGACTCATTGACATACATATACCCTATAATTATGCCCACAGTCAGAACGGCCAGGACAAAAAAGGAAACCGTGCCCACCAAAATTAGCTTAAAGGCTTCCTTGACGAGGGCGCCCACCGACGGGAGCTTACCCAGGTCCGGCTTAAAGGAAAAAAAGGGTTTTTTCTTTTCGCGGCGCCGGTTTTTGCCATTGGGTTTAGGCGAAGGCCGAAACTCTGGCGGCCGGATCTTTTTGGCCTGGGGCCTTTCGCTTGGATTGAATTTATAGGCCAATTTACTCTCGTCCCATTGAATGTTATTTTGGTTTGGGGCTTAAGGCCAAGGGCTTAGGCCATGGGCTTAAGCCTTTTTAGGAAAGGCCCACCTCGCGGGCCATTTCGTCCCAGATTTTTATTTCCGTTAAAAGTTTAATTCGATGCTTGGCCAAAACTTCGCTTCTAGCCAGCTTGGCCAGGGCCAAAACGTCAGAGGCCTTGGCCCGTTTGATGTTTAGGATAAAGTTGGCGTGCTTTTGGGATATCTGGGCCCCGCCCTGGGCTTGGCCCTTAAGGCCGCATAAGTCAATGAGCCTTCCGGCCGATTGACCCTGGGGGTTTTTAAAAACGCAGCCCAGGCTCCGTCCGATGGGTTGGCCTTCGCGCCGGGCTTTTCTTTCCTCGGCGATTTTTTTGGCCACCAAGTCTTTGTTTGAGGGCCTTAAGGCCAAGGTCACCCTTTTGACGATGGACCCGCAAAGGCTCTCGGGCAAATTAAGCGACCGATAAACCGGGTAAATTTCTTCCCGCCGCAGGGTCAAATTTTCGCCTAAGGGAGTAATAAGCTCCATTTTTTCGATTAACTCGGCCAGGCCCTGGCTTTTGGACCCGGCGTTACCCATGACCGCGCCGCCCACCGTGCCCGGCAAACCGGCCAAAAACTCCAAACCGGTCAGACCGTTTTCTTGGCCGGCCTCAAGGATAAGCCCCACCGGAGTCCCGGCCCCGGCGCTAACGAAATTTCCGGTAACCGCGAGCTCCTTAAAATCCCCGTCCAACCTGACCACCGCGGCCAAAAGCCCCCCGTCCGGAAAAAGAACGTTACTGCCGCCGCCGATAACGCCCAAGCCCAAACCCTCCCGGGCGTGGAAGGTCACGACTTTCATAAGCTCTTGGTCGTTTTTTACCCTAATGACCACGGCCGGGCCGCCAATGCCTATGGTGGATAAGCCGCTTAGTTCCTCGACCAGGGTTTCGATCCCGAGCTTTTTTCGCGAATACTCCGCCAATTGTTCGAGCGATTGGTTTAAGATCGGCTTTTTCCCGTCCGGCCCCAATTCCTGGGAGTTTTGTTCCTGGGGGTCAGGCAGCCTGGGGTCTTGGACATTGGGACCTTGGACATTGGGGCCTTGGCTTTTGGGCCCGGGCCATTTGGGTCCATGGCCTTTGGGGCTTTTGGGTCGGTCGCTGGCCATGGGGATCCTTTACGGGGTTAAAAACAAACTTAAAAATTCATTGACTTAAAAAGGTTTATCGGTCATTCCGAAAACCTTTTTAGGAGTTCCTCGCCCACTTGCCAGATGTTGCCGGCGCCCAGGGTCATGACCACGTCGCCGGGCCTTAGGCGATCCTTTAGCTTGTTGGCCATGAGGCTTATTTCCCCGAGGTATTCGACGCCCCGGTGGCCGTGGCTGGCGATGGCCTTAGCCAGGACCTCGGAATCGAGGCCCTCAAAGGGCCTTTCCCCGGCCGAGTAGATATCGGCCAGAAAAAGGTTTTCGACCAAGTTGAAGGACTTTACGAATTCGTCAAACAGTTCCTTGGTTCGGGTGTGGCGATGGGGCTGAAATAGGACTATTTTTCGCCGGTCGGGGTAACATTCGGCCAAGGTCGCCAGGGTCGCCCGCACCTCGGAGGGGTGATGGCCATAATCGTCCAAAAAATCCATGCCGCCGGCTTGGCCCTTTAGCTCAAAGCGCCGGCCCACGCCCTTTAAGCCGGCGATGCCTTCGGAGATGACAGTGGGGGCCAGGCCAAGCTCAAGGCCAACGGCCGAGGCGGCCAGGGCGTTTAGGACGTTGTGGCGACCGGGTATGTTGACGGTGATTTCCCCCAGCCGCTCGCCCTTTTTGTACCAATCGAAGCGATGGCCCCAGTCCAGGGTTTTGATGTCCTTGGCCGTGACCTCGGCCTGGGCCGACAAGCCGTAGGTGACGAAACGTTTTTTGACCATGGGCACGAGGTTTTGGACCTGGGGATCGTCTAAACAGAGAATCGAGGCCCCGTAAAAAGGCACCCGGTTTATGAAGGTCAAAAAGGTTTCCTTCAGATGGTCAAAGTCGCGGTAATTACTCAAATGCTCGCGGTCGATATTGGTAACTATCGTAACGGTTGGCGAGAGCATCAAAAAACTGCCGTCGCTCTCGTCGGCCTCGGCCACCAAAAACTCGCCCTGGCCCAGTCTCGCGTTAAGGCCCAGGTTATTTATCCGGCCGCCGATGACCAAGGTCGGGTCCAGCCCGGCGTGGGTTAGCATCAGGCCCACCAAGGAACAGGTCGTGGTTTTTCCGTGCGATCCGGCCACGGCCACGGAAGTTTTTAGGCGCATCAATTCCGACAACATCTCGGCCCGGGGGATGACCGGAACGGCTAACGATCTGGCCCTTTCCAATTCGGGATTCGATTGGGGCACGGCGCTCGAAACCACGACCACGTCGGCCCCCTCGGCCTGGTCGGCCCGGTGACCGATATGGATCTGGGCCCCCATTAAACGAAGGCGGTCGGTCTGGGCGCTCTCCTGCTGGTCCGAGCCGCTCACGGCGTGGCCAAGGTTTAAAAGCACCTCGGCGATGCCGCTCATGCCTATGCCGCCTATGCCAACGAAGTGTATGCGCCTTTTCCGATGATACATTTTCAAAAATCCTTGGTTATCGCTTACCGGGGGAGCCGGCGTGGCCGGCCCCCTAGTCTTTTTTATCGGGCTTGGAAGCCAAATCCCGGGATTTGGCCGCCTCGGATTCCAGATAGGTTCGTAAAGTTTCCAAGACCAGCTTGGCCATTTTGGGGCCCACGGAAGCGAGATCGCCAGCCTCCAAGGACACGGACTCGGACATGGCGCGGAGTTTTTCCGGGTTTTGAATTAAGGGCAAAACGATCTTTTCCAATAAGCCGGAATCGAGGTCCTTTTCCGGGGCGACCCGGGCCAAGCCCATTTTTTCAAGCGATCTGGCGTTGACGCTTTGGTGGTCGCCCGCGGCCGTGGGTAAGGGCACCAGGACGCAGGGGACTTTGGCGGCCGCGAGTTCGGCCAGGGTTAGGGCCCCGGCCCGGGTGATGGCCAAATCGGCCTCCAGGTAGGCCCGGGCCATGTCGGAAATGAAAGGCAATACCTCGGCCTCGATCTTTAGGGCGTCGTAGCGCCCTTTCACCTCGGCTTCCATCTGGGTCCCGGTTTGGTGGGTCAGCCTAAAAGGGATTTGGCGCTCGGTTAGGGTTTTGGCCAGTTCCATGACCGCCAGGTTAAGCTTTTTGGAGCCTTGCGAGCCGCCCACGGCCAAAAGACGCGGGCCCAGGGGGTTTTGTTCAAAGGCTTTTTGTTTTTGGCCCAAAAGGGCGATTTCTTTCCTTACGGGGTTTCCGACGTAGGCCACGCGCCTAGCCTTAAAAGCCTCCTCGGTTTCGGGGAAACCCACCATCGCCAGGTCGGCGATCCGGCCCAGAAGGCGATTGGTCAAGCCCGGCTTGGAATTTTGCTCATGCAAAACCAGCGGCAAGCCAAAAATTTTCGCGACCAAGCCCACCGGGCCGCAAACGTAGCCGCCAAAGGCCAAACAGATATCGGGCTTGTAGTCCCTTACGATCGAGGCGGCCCCGACGAGGCTTTTAAAAAGCGAAAAAAGGGCCAAGGCGGCCTTGAGGGGATTTTTTCCGGCCAAGGTCGGGACCTTTAGGATCTTTCGCTTATAGCCTAAGGGATCGAGGATGGCCCCTTCGGCCGGGCGCCCGGCCCCGACGAAGAGAAGGTCGGCCTCGGGGTAAAGGGCCTTAAGCTCACCGGCCACGGTCGCGGCCGGCATCACGTGACCGCCGGTTCCTCCGGCGGCTATGAGAACCTTGAAATCTTTTTTCACTGTCCTTGGTATGTCGTAAATAATGGGGACTTTGTTTAGGTCCCGGTTTTGGGCTTTTGGTTTGGCCATATGGCCTGGGGGTTATGGTTTGGGCCTTATGGCATGGGGGTTATGGTTTGGGCCTTATGGCATGGGGCTTATGGCATTGGTGGTTATGGTTTGGGCCTTATGGCCTGGGGGTTATGGTTTTGGGCTTATGGTTTGGGCCTTATGGCTTGGGGGCCTTTATTTTTGGCCAATCAGGGAAACTTGTTTTCGCCGTCACCCTTGGCCATGTGTTTTAGGCCCTTTTTGGCGCGCTCGGGTCCCAAATCGCGGAGGCTTTGGGAGTGGATGGCCATGACAATGCCCATGGCCGCGCAGGAGACCATGAGGCTCGAGCCGCCGTGGCTAAAAAACGGGAACGGCAGGCCCTTGGCCGGAATGATGGAAAGGGAGACCATCATGTTGATAAAGGACGGAACGACCACGCAAAGGGTCATGCCGATGGCCAGGTAAAAGCCGCTCATGGTCTTGGCCGCCTTGGCCGTCATGAAACCCCGATAAGCCAGGGCCAAAACCAAAAAACTGATGGTGACGACGCCAATGAGGCCCAATTCTTCGCCCACCACGGCGAAGATGTAGTCGGTGTAACTTTCGGGCAAAAAGAACATTTTTTGTTGGCTTTGGCCGGGCCCCACCCCGGTCAACCCGCCGTTGGCGAAGGCGTAAAAGGCCTTAATGATGTTGAGGCCGACGCCTTCGGGATAGGCCCAGGGGTCATCCCAACCCACGATTCGATCAATCCGGTAAGCCATGACCGAAATAAGCTTGAAGACAACCAAGCAAATGGGGCTTAGCATAACGAAGTGCCAGACCCTAACCCCGCCGGCTATCATCATCAGGGCAATGATGATGGCCACGACAATCCCACCGCCAAGATCTATTTCGGCCACGATTAGGCCGCCGTATATGGCCATGAGCATGATGGGGACCAATAGGCCGTAGCCGATTTTTTTTATGAGGATCCCATAGTGGCTAAAATATCTGGCCAAAACGATGACCACGGACAATTTGGCCGCCTCGGCCGGCTGAAAGGGAATGGCCAGCATCCAACGGCTAGCCCCGTTGACTTCCTTGGCCACGCCCGGAACCAACATGGCCACCAACATCCCGATGCCGATTAGGCCTATCCACCAAGCGAACTTGATCCAAAACTGGTAGGGAACGAAATAACACAGCACCCCAATGAGAATGGCGATGGTGAGGTTTATTAGCTGCTCGTTAAAAATGTAATAGGGATCATGCTTGTGGTATTCCGCCGAGACAAAGCTAGCCGAAAGCAAGACCGTTATGCCCAACCCCAAAAGGATGACCAAGATGGCCAGCATGACCGTATCCACGGATTTTAAGGCGCTTGTTTTCGTTTCGATAGCTTTCGTCTCGCTCATTTCCCTACCCACAAAGAAAGGTTTTACGCGGCCGGGGGCCCATAAGGCCCATCCGCCAGGGCCAAGGCCAAAGCCTTTGGGGGCTTGGCCAAGGGGAAAATTTTTTTGGAAAAATTTTTAGTGGTGACCGTTTTTCCCGCCCTTACCGCCATTGCCCAGGCTGTCATCCAAGGTGACGCCGGGGGCCGATTGGTCCGCCCCGCCGGGGCTTTCCCTGGAAGCGCTTGGGGGCTCCAAACCAAAGCTCTTTTTGACTTCCTGGGCGAAAACTTCGCCGCGCCGCTTATAGTTTTCAAAAAGATCGAAACTGGCGCAGGCCGGGCTCAGTAAGACCACGTCCCCGGGTTTGGCCGCCTTTATGGCCGCCGAGACGGCCTCGGCCATGTCCCAAACGACCGTGTGGGGAGCCTCGCCGCCCAGGCTTTTTAGGATCTTTTCCCGGCACTCGCCCATCAAAACCAGGTGTTTGACTTTTTCCCTAACGTAGGGGGCCAGGTAAGAAAAGTCGAGGTCCTTGTCCCTACCCCCCAAAATTAGGACTATGGGCGAGGAAAAGCTTTGGATGGCGCTGGCCACGGCCCCGACGTTGGTGCCCTTGGAATCGTCCACGAAGCGGATGCCCCCATATTCGCCCACCGGTTGAAGCCGGTGATCCGAGGGGCTATAGCTGGTGGCCGCGGCCAAGGCCAGGACCGGGGAAACCCCGGCGGCCATGGCCAGTCCCGTGGCCGCCATGACGTTATCGACGTTATGGTCGCCTATTAACCTAAAATCCGACCAAGGGCGCTTGGCCAAGACCAGATCGCCGTCGACCACGATTATTTCGCCGCCGTAATAATAGGCCCCGTATTTGGGCCTAGTTTGCCGGGAAAAACAAAAGCGCCGGGAATTTGGGGCCAGATCCCTAACGTAAGGGTCGTCAAGGTTAAGGACGGCGGTTTCGTTGGGGCCCTGGAGGTTAAAAATCCGGCATTTGGCCTCAAAGTAGCCTTTCATGTCCCCGTGCCGATCGAGGTGATCGGGGCTAAGGTTTAGGAAAGTGGCCGCCTTGGCCATGAACCTGGAAACGGTTTCCAGCTGAAAACTGGAAACCTCGATGACCGCGTACCGGCGATCGCCCAAATTGTCGTTTAGGTAATCGAGGGCCAAAACCGAAAGGGGCAGGCCAATGTTTCCGCCAACGAAGCAGGGGATCTGGGAGCGTTCCAAAACGTGCCCGGTTAAGGCGGTAACGGTGGACTTCCCGTTTGAGCCGGTCACGGCCAATATGGGGATGGGAACGTGCCTGGCCGCGAGTTCCATTTCCCCGGCGATCTCGATTTCCTTTTCCCGGGCCAAGGACAAAAGGGCGTGATCCCTGGGGATCCCCGGCGAGGGCACCACCAAATCCGGGGCCCCGTAACCGGCCCCCAAAAGGGAAAAGGCCGTCTCCTCGGCGATGAGGTTAACGCCGATGGCGTCCATCTCCAAGGCCTCGGCGCCCAGCTGGGAGGCGAGTTTTCTATCCGAGGCGATGACCTCAAAACCCAAACGCGACAAGAGCTTGGCCGAGGCCAGGCCCGACAAGCCCACGCCCAAAACCAAGGCCTTCCTTAGGGGTTCGGAGGTCTTGGGCCAGTTTTGGCTGACGACCGCGAGCGATCGACGGCTGGACCGGGGCATGACCTGTTCGGCCGAAATGGCCAGGGGCCCCTTTTCCGGAGCGGTTTTGACGCTTTGGCCCTCGCCCATGGGGGCGACCTTGGGAGGCTTAACCGGCTCGGGATTTGGCTGACCTTTGCCGCGATGACTATCGTTCACGCTGCCCTCCCCTCCCAACCCGACTATGGGGCCCGTCCGGGCCCCGGCTGGAAACCATCACGCGCCCACCTAGGGCCCTGAGGCTCCCAGCGTGGGGTTTGGATAAAAGTTAAATCGGATAGGCGAAAGGGTTATTTTTATCAAAAAATAAGCCCCTTCGCGGCGACGCGGATTATTTTTGGCAAGCCCCCGGCTAGCCATTTTCGCAAAATCGATGGCCTTTTAGCGTGGCTTTAAGGCGGCGGCCTTTTAGCGTGGCTTTAAGTTGGCGGCTTTTTAGCGTAGCTTTAAGGTGGAAATGCCGGCCAAACTTAGAATGATGGCCAAGATCCATAAACGAACGACGACTTTCGGTTCGGGCCAACCCAAGAGCTCAAAATGGTGGTGAAGCGGGGCCATTTTAAAAATTCGCCTGCCTTTGGTAAATTTAAAGTAGCCAACTTGCAAAATGACCGAGCCGGCCTCAAGGACAAAGATGCCGCCAACCATGATGAGTAAAATCTCCATTTTCACGATCAATGCCGATAGGCCAAGGGCGGCGCCCAAACTTAAAGAGCCAATATCCCCCATTAAAATATCGGCAGGGTAGGTGTTGTACCACAGAAATCCCAAGCTGGCCCCGATTAGCGAGGCCAGTATGACGGCCAGCTCCGCCGATCCCGGAACCTGGGTTAACTGCAAATGCCTGGCGATGACGGAATTGCCAACGCAGTAAGCGAAAATCATGTACGTCCCGGCGCACATGATTATGGGACCGATGGCCAGTCCGTCAAGGCCGTCGGTTAGGTTGCAACTGTTACTGCTGGCCACCAAAACCAAGGCGGCGAAGGGCACGTAAAAGGGGCCCAGGTTATAGATGACGTCCTTTAGGATCGGAAAAGTTAAAAGCGGTTTAAAATCAGGGGAAAGATACAAGGCCCAGCCAGCCATTAACCCAAAAAAAGTTTGCAAAAGTAATTTTTGTTTGCCGGATAAGCCTTCGTTACGGCGGTTTTTAATCTTTAGGTAATCGTCCCGAAAACCGATCAGGGCGAAAAGTAAAATGACTTCCCAAATCAAGTGGACCAGGGGCGAGCCTACGTCGGCCCATAACAAACTCGAAAAAAGGGCGGCCAGAATAATGAAAACCCCGCCCATGGTTGGGGTGCCGCTTTTTATCTGGTGGCTGGAGGGACCGTCGCTCCTTATATACTGCTTTACTCCATATTTTTTTATGAGGCGAATAAAATACCGGCCAAATACGAACCATAGGAGCATTGAGGTCAGGGCGGCCAAAATGATCCTAAAGGTAAAATATCTAAAGACGTTAAAAAAACTAAACACGTCCGATAAACTAAGGAGTAGCTTGTAAAGCATCGTAACGCGATCCCGCCATATTTTAGTAACCTAAGGGTTACGGGAAAAGAAACAAAAAAATAAAAACAACGCTAACACGGCCCCCGTTCAATCTCATTCGCCCAGCCCAGCTGCCCGGCCCCAAGCCTTGCCATAGGCTGGGGCCTATGGCCCGGCCCTTTTAAGTAAGCTCGCCCGGATACTTACCGCCAAAGTCATGCCCCTTACGAAGCTCGGAGAGGGCCTTTTCTAGTTTCACGCCGCGCGATCCGATCACCAAAATGACCGAGTAGGCCGGGGCCACGGAGAGGAGCCAGCGGGCGGCGTTTTCGCCCGATTGGGTTTCGTGGAGACAATTGGCGTTGAACCCGCCCTCGATGGCCCCCTGGGCCAGGAGTTTGGTTTGGTTCCCCACCAGGGCCAACCAATGGATCCCGCATTCGGCGGCCCGGCGGCCTATTTTTACGTGCCAATCGCGGCTTTCCTCGCCCAGTTCCAGCATGTCACCCAAAATCGCGCAACGGGCGGCGTATTTTGGAAGGTCTCTCATAATCTCCAGACAGGCTTCGACGGAAGTGGGATTGGCGTTATAAACCGCGTCCAAAGCCACCATGTGGTTTTTTAGATTGACCGTTCTTAGCCGACCCTTAAGGGGCCAGGTTTTGGAAAGCCCCTTTAAAATACCCTCCCAGCCAAGCCCCAAAGCCAAGGCGGCCGCGGCCGCGGCCGCGGCGTTAAGGGCGTTGTGGGCGCCAAATAGCCTTAAGTGAAATTCCCGCCCGGCCTCTGGCAGGCCCGGTCCGTTCATTAACACCTTTTGGCCGCCCAGGGCGCTTTTTTTCGGTCGCCTGACGCTCACGGTCTGGTCCCTATCCCCAATCGGCCCATCGCCAAAGGCGAAAAAATACTTTTTGCCCGAAAAAGCCTTGGCCCGTTTCATCATCCTCTCGTCCTGGGCGTTAAATATGGCCGCGGCCAATTCTGGGAGGTTTTCGTAAAGTTCGCCCTTGGCCTTAGCCACCCCGTCAACCGAGCCAAAAAATTCCAGATGGCCCGTCCCGGCCCGGGTCACCAAACCGGCGTCGGGCCTAACCATGCGGGTCAGGTAGGCGATTTCGCCAAAATGGTTGGCCCCCAATTCCACCACGCCCACCTTGGTTTTGACGCTTTGGGAAAGGAGGGTTAAGGGGACGCCCAAATGGTTATTGAAATTTCCGGAGGTGACCAGTATTTCTTCCTCCCCGTACTCGCTTTCCAGGATGTTTTTAATCATCTCCTTGACGGTGGTTTTTCCGACCGAGCCGGTCACCGCGACGATCTTGGCCCCGATTTTTAGCCTAACCGACCGGGCCAAATTGCCCAGGGCCAGGACGGTGTCCTTGACCCTAATGAGCTTTTCCTCGAGGCAACCAAAAACCTTTTCCCCATGGACCACCGCGGCCAAGGCCCCTTTGTCCAAGGCCTGGCCCACGTAGTCATGCCCGTCCCCGTTTTCGCCCCTTATGGCCACGAAAATCGCCCCGGGCCCGGCCAAGCGGCTATCCAAAACCACCTTGGTAACGCTTTGTCGCCCGGCCTCGCCAAAATCCGGGAGCATGGCGCCCTTCGCCCCGCCGAGCCCTTGGCCGTCGGGGCTTAGGCAAAACGAGGCCGCTTGGTTTAGGGTCAAACCCAAAGTTTCCAGTCCCGGGCCGCTTTGGAGGGGCGCTTTTTCGCGTGGGGCGACCATTTCTAAGATTTTCCCATCGAGTCCAAGCTCGCTTTGGCCACTTCCCGATCGTCAAAATGCCGCTTAACGGTTCCCACGATCTGGTAATCCTCATGGCCTTTCCCGGCGATGAGTAAAACGTCACCTTCTTTCATTAGGCCGCAGGCGGCGTTTATGGCCATGGCCCGATCGGGCTCGGCCAAATAGGAACAGTAATCCCTACCAACCGAACTTAAAATTTCCGCCCGGCTTAGGCCCAATTTTTCAAAGCCCAAACTGGCGTCGGCCATTATGGCCAAGGGGTCCTCGGTTCTGGGGTTATCCGAGGTTAAAATGGCCACGTCCGCCAGCCGCCCGGCCGTTTCGGCCATCTGGGGCCGCTTGCCTTTGTCCCTATCCCCGCCGCAGCCAAAAACGCACAAAAGCTTTCTGGGCTTAAGGAGCCTCAAAGATTCCAAGGCGGCCGCGACCGAGGCCGGGGTGTGGGAATAATCGACCAAAACCAAATAGGCGTCGTTTTGCCCCACCCTCTCCAATCTCCCCGGGGCGCCCTTGGCCCCGGACAATATCTCGGCCGTTTTGTTGGCCTCCAGGCCCATTTGATCGGCCGCGGCCAAAACGCCCAGTAAATTCACGGCGTTGAATTTTCCCATCAGCGGCGAGACGATGGGCATTTCGACCCCCGCGCCCCCACCCTCGTGATTGGCGCCCCCCTCGGGGCCGCCTGGGATTTTTTTGGCGAAATTAAACCTTAGCCCGTTTCTTTCGACCCGAACGTTTTTGGCTTGGTATTGGGCCCCGTCGCTTAGGCCAAAGCCCACGGCCCTTTGGGCGATTTGTTCGTAAAGTTTTTGGCCGTGGGGATCATCGACCCCCACGACTGATTTTTTGGCCCCAACTTTGAGCTTCTCGGTAAAAAGCTTTTTTTTGGCCTCAAAATAAGCGTCCATGTCCGGATGGAAATCCAAGTGGTCGCGGGAAAGGTTTGTGAACATGGCCAGATCGAATCGCAAATCCCCCAGCCGGCCAAGCTCCAAGGCGTGGGAAGAAACCTCGATGACGACGGCCCGGGCCCCGTCAAAAACCATTTCCTTTAGTAGTTTCCACAAAAGGGGCCCCTCGGGGGTGGTATTGGGCGCCTCCTGGATCTTTAACCCCGATGGACCGGGCCAGCGGTAGTTTACCGTCCCGATTACGCCGCAGGGCCAACCCTGGCCGTTTAAAACGTCTTCGAGTAAATAGGTCGTGGTCGTTTTGCCGTTCGTCCCGGTGACGCCGATGACGAATAGTTTTTCGTCCGGATTTTCGTAAACGAGCCGGGCCGCCCGGCTAACGGTTTCCCGAAAGCCCTCTTTTTTGGCCAGTAAGATTGGGACGTTTAAGTTTTTTAAAAACCCTTCCCGATCGTCCTCCCCAAAGGCCAAAATGGCCGCCGCCCCGGCGGCCAAGGCCTTTTGGATAAAGGAGCGCCCGTCGGTTTTATCGCCTTTAACGGCCGCGAAAACGTCCCCGGGCTTAACTTGCCTACTGTCCTCGGTTAGGCCCAAAAGCTCGGGATCGCCCTCTCCCAGGACCGTCAAAGCCAAACCATCCGCGAGAGAGTTAAGTTTCATCAGTTGGGCACCTTGAATATCACCTTGGCCGTTTGGCCGTTATGGACGCTTGAGCCGACCATGGGTTCTTGCTGGGTTACGATCCCGCTCCCAAAATACTCAACCGAGAGCCCGTAGGGGGCCATGGTTTCAAAGACCTCCCTCATGGTCAAGCCTTCCAAATCCGGCATCTGGCCCGATCGGTCTTCCAACGTGACCGGGGTCAGCCCTTTGGCCACCATGGGGTCAACTTGGTCAAAAACCAGTTCCCTTTCAAAGTATTCGTCAAAGGAGGGAATGGGCCCGTCGCCCTTGCCTTTTTTTATGGGCTTGGATATCTGGTTAGGCAGCCTTTTAACCATGAGGCCGGGTAAGGAATCGATGGATTGGTCGATGGTTGGCCAAAACGGCAAGACGTCATTGTCGGTTTTGGGAATGTCCATAACCGGCAGGGCTTCCTCGACTATTTCCCTAAAAACCGGGGCGGCGACTTCGCCGCCGTAGTAATTGGGCCAGGGTTCTACCAAAATAACCAAAACGCATAATTCAGGATTTTTATAGGGAGCAAGTCCTACGAAAGAAGCTATATATTTATTATTTGAGTAATTTTTATCCCCTGATGACACTAATTGAGCGGTCCCAGTCTTACCTGAGATGGGATAACCGGCCACCTCGGCCCGGTAACCGGTGCCGCCCTTCATGACCGCCTCCCTCATCATGGCCGTCACTTGCCAAGCCACTTCGGGAGAAACGACGGACCTAATGATCTGCTCTTTCTTTTTTTCGATCACGTTACCTTGGGCGTCCTCTATTTGGGAAACCAGCATCGGGGCCATCAAAACCCCCTCGTTCCCAAAGGAGCTGACGGCCCTGGCCAATTGCAGCGCGCTTACGGATACGCCTTGGCCGAAGGAGAGATTCGCTAGATCGATCGGAACCCACCTTTGGGGATCCCTTAGTATTCCGGCCGTTTCCCCGGCCCCGATTATCCCGGTTTTTTGGCCAAAACCAAATTTTTTGAGATATGAGTGGAGCCTCACCGCCCCGAGGCCCTCGCCGATCTTGGCGGCGCCAATGTTAGACGATTTTTTGACTATTTGAGTAACGCTCAGATCCCCATAACTCCCGGTGTCCCGAATGAAGTTATTTTTGTCAACCTGGTAGAGGCCGTTTTCGCAAAAAAACACGGTGTTTGGGGTGATTTGCCTTTCCTGCAAGGCCGCGGCGACCGTGAAGACCTTAAAGGTGCTGCCGGGCTCCAGGGGGTGGGTGATGACCTTATTTCTATAGGTATCCTTATCGAATTCGCCGTAATTGTTGGGATTGAAGGTTGGGTAAACGGCCGAGGCCAAAATCTCCCCGGTTTTGGGCCTCACGACCACGACCATGCCGGATTGGGCGTTTCGATCGACCACGGCCTTGGCGATGGCCTTTTCGGCGATGTGTTGGATCCGGGAATCCAAGGTTAAAACTACCGAATGGCCTTTGGGTTGATCGGGAATCAGTTCCGGGGTATCCATGATTATCCGGCCCTTGCCGTCGCGCCTGACCTTAATCGAATTGGAGGATACCTTTAAAAAATCATTTAAGGCCCTTTCCAAGCCCTCCATGTTGTTGGCGTCTTTGTCAACGAAACCCAGTAAATGGGCGGCCAAGGTGCCATTGGGATAATCGCGGCGGTATTCCTTTTCAAAGCCCACGCCTTTGATTTTCAATTTCTTTAGGGCGTCGGCTTCTTGGCTAGTGAGATGCCTTTTTAAATAGGCGCTTTTCTTCAAGCCTTCCAACCAATTGGCTATTTTCTCATAGTCCATGCTTAGGCCTCGCCAAAGCTGTAAGGCGGTGAGGCTGGGATCTTTAAGGCTACGGCGATCGACAAAAACGGAATTTACGGCAACCGACGTCGCCAGCTTTTCATGGTTACGATCGTAGATGTCCCCCCGAACGCCCTTTAACTTGAAGTTTCTAAGCGTCGTTGGCGAACTTAGGGCAACGAGCTTTTCGCGGTGAACGACCTGCAGACGCGCCGCCTGGGCCACCACGCAAACAAAACAAAAAACCAAACAACCGAGTATGAAGTACATGCGGTTCTTTTTCGCTTCGCTTAGCTGTTGAAGTATCATTCGTAAACTCCTCAAACCTTTCCCGATCGCTTTGAGCCGCCCCCCAAAAAAGGGTTTGGCTCCCCTTGGCAATTCGCCCAAAAAAGTAATTTTCTGGGGCAATTACGCCCCCGGGTAACCCCAGCCCCCCAGGGCAATTACGCCTCCGGGTAACCCCGGCCCCCCAGGGCAATCATGGCCCCCCAGGGCAACCATGGCCCCCAGGGAGCACCGCCCCTAGGGAATTATGACGATTTGCCCATCGGCCGGTGACACCAGCCCCAAGGACTCCCTGGCCACCTGCTCCATATCGCCTACCACCATGGTTTTGTCTAACTCGGTCAATAAGTGTCGTTTTTGCTCGGTCAAAGCCACTTTGCGATTGGTCAGTTTGCTTACTTCCAGACCCAACCTGACGTGCCTTATCTCGAGGCCCACCAAAACCATGATGGAGAGGACGAAAACCAAACACATAATCAAGACGCTAAAAAACCGCTTGCCGGGGAGACTTTTGGGCCGATCCTCGGGGTCATGGACCAAAACGCTGTCCTTTTGGGCTTCCAGGAGAACCTGTTCCTTTTTGGCGCTGGCCTCCCGCATGACCTGTTGGTTCTTTTGGCTATCTTGCCAGCCCCCGCCAAAGGCCTTTTGGCCTCCCCCGCGGCGCCGGCCTTTCCCCCGACTTCTTTTCTTATATTGATCCCAGGGCTTTGGCTCTTTTTTATTCCCAAACAATATGCCCATTTTTAATCCTTTGAACAATTGACAATTAATTGTAAACTTTATTTACTTATTGTAATCGCGATAAATAAGATTGACTATCGATCGAATCGCCAAGCTCGTTAACTCAAATTAACGGCCCGTAATCGAGAGAAATTTATCGTTAATTAATTTTCGTGGTATTGAATATTTGTCAAACGTTGGTTTTACGGAAAGGGGATCGCTAAAAACGTCAATCACAAACGCTATTTTCAAAAAAAAGTTTAGATAATCGCGAAACAAGCCAAGTTTAAACGTCGCATTTTCTAAAAATAAAATAAGTACCGCGCCAATAAGCTAACTTCAATCGCCGAATTTACGAAAAAAACTAAGTACCGCGCCAATAAGCTAACTTCAATCGCCGAGTTTACGAAAAAACTAAGTACCGCGCCAATGATCTATTTTCAATCGCCATATTTTACGAAAAAAACTAAGTACCGCGCCAATAAGCTAACTTCAATCGCCGAGTTTACGAAAAAACTAAGTACCGCGCCAATGATCTGTTTTCAATCGCCAAATTTTACGAAAAAAATTAAGCGCCAGGCTAAACGCGTTGGGTTTTGCCGCCCATTATTTACAAAAAGTTAAACGCCACGCCAAATAAAAATAATTCCCACCGCTGAATTTACTAAAAACACCATAAAAAAAAGAGCCAGCCCTGGTTACCACTGGCCAAACCATCAAACGGCTTGGGCCGCCCTAAGTTTGGCCGATCGGGATCGGGGGTTATCCATGATTTGCGCCTCCGTCGCGACGAGGGCTTTTTTATGCAATAAACGATACGGACTTTGGGGTTTTGGGGCCTCCTTAAGATCGTCAGGGGTTATGATCCTTTCTTGTTTGGCCTTGTGAAAATGGCCTTTTTTGGATTTTGGCCCGCCCGCGAACGCGGGTTTGCCCGAGGTTTTAAGCCCATCGAGAGGATCGGCGTTTTCGACTGTTTCCCCCCGAAAGGAGAGTTTGACCAGCCTATCCTCCAATGAGTGAAAACTTATGATGACGATTATGCCGCCTAGGGTTAGGCAGCTTCTGGCCTGGGCCAAAAATTTTTCCAAGACTTCCAATTCACCGTTAACGGCTAGCCTCAAGGCCATGAAAACTTTGGTGGCCGGATGAATCTTTGGTTTTGGGCCCGGCCGATACAGGGCTTTTTCAACCAAGGCGGCCAATTCCAGGGTATTGTTTATGGGCTCGCGGTCGCGCCTTTGGACGATTAACCTGGCCAGTTTCTTGGCCGAGCGCTCTTCCCCATAGCGCCAAAAAATCTCCGAGAGTTTGGGTTCCGGATAGCCGTTTACGATCTGGCCGGCCGTGATCGGCAGGCTCGGGTTTAAGCGCATGTCCAAGGGGCCGTTAAGGGAAAAAGCGAAACCCCTTTTTTGGTCGAATAGTTGCCGGGAGTTAAAACCCAGATCGACCACCAAGCCGTCGGCCAAGCCCAAATCCTTTTCCCGCAAGCATTCTTCGAGTCGGTCGAAACTTAGCCTGGCCAAGCTAAGCCTTTTGTCGCCTTGGCCCCAAGCCTGGGCCCATTTTAGGGCCTCGGGATCGACGTCCAGGCCCAAAAGCCGACCGTTTTCCCCAAGCCGCTCCAAGATGGCCCGGGCGTGGCCGCCGCCGCCCAAAGTGCAGTCAACGTAAAAACCGTCGGCTTTGACGTTTAAGCACTCCATGGTCTGGTCAACCATGACCGGCAGGTGCCCAAAAGCCTTGGACCAACTAAGGGTGTCCCAGGTCCCTTCGAGCGGTTCCTCCAAACGGCTGGCCAGGAGATCCTCGCCCAGGCCCCGATCCGCCCCAGGCGCGTTCTCTCTCGCTTCCCGAGGTTTTTCCCCCGCCTTCCGCGGGTTTTTTTTCGCGGCTTTCCCTATGGACTTTTTGGCCATTTATCAATCGCCCCGGTCTCAAAACTGAGGGAGCCTCACCTCTTCTAAAACTTGCCCCGCGGGCCTAGCGCTTTCCAGGCCGATTTCGCCCCAGGTTTGGCTTTCGGCATTCTCGTACTCGTCCAAAACGGCCGGGTTCCAAATCTCCATTTTTTCGGCCACGCCAATCACCATGACTTCGTCCTTAAGCTGGGCCCTTTCCCGAAAATGGCTGGGGATGGTTATCCGGCCGGTGCGGTCCACCGAGACATGCTCGATATTGGAAAAAAACAGCCTCTGGCCCTTTAGCATGACCGAGGTATTGGGGAACCGTTTTTCGTCTTTCCAGCTCTCGCAAAGTTCTTCCCAGCGTTCGCTGGGGTAGACGCTGACGAACTTGGTTCCCGGGTAACTACCCAAGTAAACCGAGCAGGGATCTTTTGAAAGGGTCAGAAGCGTCCGAAACTGGTTGGGCAGTATCAGACGGCCCTTTTCGTCCATGACGTGGGGCTGACGGCCTTTAAAAGTGACGGTGACGGAGGGCATGGGCTTTTGTCTTTTTTGGGGCCAAAACCTAATTAAGATTGGGAGATCGTTATCTTTTTCGCCACGGGTTTTCTTATCTCTCACGACTTTTAGAAGGCGGAGTCGAAAAAACCCGTATTGTGACTTTAACCCGCGCTCCCCCCTCCCGTCAAGCAAAAAAATAGAGATTGGCCCATAATTTTACCTTGTCCCCCCACCAATCCCCTCCAATCCCCACAACCGAACACAAATGGGCCGGTCCCCGATCCCCGAGTCCACAATATGTTGTGAAAAATTTTTTTTAAAATTTTTTTTGACCCGACCAAACCGCCTTTGGACAATGATAACGGATTTTTAAAATCCGTTATCATTTATATTATTTCAACTTGGGAGCGAAAACGCAACAAGGTCGGCCAAGCCGTTTTTTGAAATTTTTCCGGCCGGGAGGACTTTTTGAAGTTTGTTTTTGGGGAGTGACTTAAGGACTTTTTGAAGTTTGATTTTGGGGAGGGACTGAAGGACTTTTTGAATTTTGGATACTTTTCGCGATTTTTTTTTGGGCCCCTGGCCAAGGGCCGCGGGCGAGCCGCCAAGGCTTTAAGCCCTAAGGAGCGGGCTATTTTGAGGGGAGTGGAACCATTTTTTTCCCGTATTTTTAGATCCATTAAACCAATGTTTTTATGCGTCAATACGTGAATCAGGCGATTATTCTACCCAAAAAAATTCAATAAAATTTAACCAACCAACTTTAGACAACTTTTAAAAACCTAAAAATTGACCCCGCGCCCTAAGTTCTCCCTCCGGGTTCGCGGCCAAAAATAACCCGGCCAGAAGTTGAGGGGCCAGCAATTGACCCGGGCAGAAAAAACCTCCCAGAAGTTAGCCCGGCCCGGCCATCCCCTTCCCAAAACTTAAAAACTCACCGCATTTTGAATCGCCACCGCAAACGGCCAAAATGGCACCGCGGAGGCCCTAGAAAATCCCATCGGGCTCTTAACCCAGTCAGCGGCCCCCAAGGGCTCCCAGACCCCTTTACGGCCGTTTAAGAGGCATGTTCCGACATGACCAGATCCCCTCCTTGGTGCTCCGACCAAAAAAAACCCAATCCGCGAAAACTCTACCATGACCGATCGCCCGTGCCGAGTCATTGGGCGAAAAAGGGCGGCTTTCCAAACAAACCAAGGGCTCTAGGCCAAGGGGGTTTGGGCTTGGCCTCGGACTTGG
>JAITLH010000106.1 GCA_031277995.1 Deltaproteobacteria bacterium | reverse complement strand
TGGTAGTGTTAATCTCAACTCTGTTAAAAAAGGCCATTGGATTTTTAAGTTACAAAAATAGTTTAGTTTTAGTATAATGACAATCGAAACGTAACGAACTTTGGCCGGGTATTATTTGTCGGGGGCTTTGCCTTTTTTGCCAGTCGCCAGAGAGCGTGGGAGTTTTTTTGAAATTATAATCGGTAAGCCTGGTTACGGTTAGCGCTTAAAAAAGGAGTTTTAGTTTTGTCCGCCCCAAAAACGCCCGAGACCAACGAGGTTTTGGTTTTCACTTCCACGCCAAATGAATTTCGCTCGGTTAGCCAAAGCGTGGGCCGCCAAAAGTTCAAAAAACTAACTTGTTCGGTCATAGACTGCGGTCCGGGTAGGATAAACGCCACCTTTAGGGCGGCCCAGGAGCTTGTCCCCAGGTTGGCCGCGAAAAAACCGCCCCTGGTCATGATCGGGACCGGAACCTCGGGCTCGCTTTCCTTAACGCTTAGGCAGGGCGACACCATCGTCTCCAACGGCGCGGTCATCTCCGATTGGCGCATGGAAAAGGGCCAAGAGGTCACGGTAAGCCCTTACGGCTGGTTTGACTACCGGCCGCCGGAACCCCAACACGTCGAGAAAATGACCATTTGTTGCCAAGACGACTTGGTATTAAACCTTCTGGGTAAACTGCCCGAGGGTGACTTTATCCGTGGTAACCTACTGACCTCGGAAGCCTTTGTCAGCGGCACGGATCATAAGCTTAGCCTGGGGGCCACCTTTAATTGCCTGGCCTGCGACATGGAAAGCGGCGTCTACGCCTTTATCGGTAGCCATCTGGTTAAGGTCCCTTGGTTTAACGTCAGGATCGTGGCCGATACTTTGGAGGACACGATTAACGATTATTTCACCAAGGAACGGGACGTGACCGAAATCCTGGGCGGCAAAATCGTGGACACGCTAAAAGTTTTGGACGAAACGTAGCCTTGGGGCCGAGCCCCAAAAACCTTAGGCTAAATCGCCCTTGGGCCTCCCAAAGCGGGCCAGCGGGCCCGCCCGACGGGCCAATGGACCTGCCCATGGGCCGCGCCAGTGAAGGTTAATTTTAAAAATTTTATACATATGTTTATCGACATCAATGTTTGAATAAAATTAGTCGCGTTTATTTTATCAAAAGATAAGTCTGAGTTAGTAATTTTTTTCTAAATTGATAAACATAGGTTACTGATTAATGTTTCTAGCAAGATAGAAATATTTCTGTCTTACTTAGAAATTACTTCTCCGTCTCAAAAATTTTCATAAAAGCGTTTTATTTTAACTGATAAATACGTTAGCACTCTATTTAATGGTCTACGTTAATTGGGTGATGATGTATTAATCTTTTAAATATAATTTTGTTCAGTATAGACCATTAATTTTTTTCGTATATTATACCATATCTTATTTATGGTTATATAAAATTTCCTTTACGTAAAAAAAGGAGGATCAAGTGCCTTTAAGACTGGTCAGTCATGATATCGTGACCATGGAAGTTGGGGCGGTGGTTAACGCCGCCAACAATCAATTGGCCATGGGCGGGGGAGTATGCGGCGCCATTTTTAGGGCGGCCGGGGCCAGCGAGCTCTCCATGGAATGCCAAGCCCTGGGGGGTTGCAAGACTGGGGAGGCGGTCATTACCGGCGCTTACAATTTGCCGGCCAAAAAAATAATCCATACCGTGGGCCCCGTTTGGTACGGCGGCAACTCCGGCGAGCGGCGCCAATTGACTTCCAGCTACAAAAGTAGCCTGAATTTGGCCAAACAAAACGGCTTGGATTCAATCGCCTTTCCCTTGTTGTCGGCTGGGATCTTTGGTTACCCCAGACAACAAGCCGCCGAGGTGGCCGTGGAAGCCATAGGCGAATACCTGGCCGAGGACCCGGACATGGTCGTATATCTAATCATATTGGGTTCCAAGGGCGAGTTTGTCGACGCGTCGCTACTTTCCAACATCTACAAAATCGAGTCCCTAAATTACGGCGAAGACCGGTCCCCTTTTGACGAGCAATTGGGCACCCAAATCGCCAACATGATGGTCAATAAGGGCCTAAAGCAAAGCGAGCTGGCCGCCAAGTCCAACCTTAAAAACGTTGAACTTAGAAACATCCTTTACGGGATTGAGCCCAACCACCCAACCCTACTGGCCATTGGCATTGGCTTGGAACTGGGCCAAGACGACATGGGCTCCCTTTTGGCTTACCAAGGCCCCTGGTCGGCTTCCGACAAACGCCTTCAATTGGCCAACTTCTTTCTGGAGAAAGGGCAATCCGACATCCACAGAATCAATCTAAACAATTTCGCTTTGGACTTTGATACCCTGCCCTAAAGCCCAAAGCCGCCCCCCAAATCGCCAATGATTCCGCCCGAACGTCACCCGAACGTCACCGACCGTCACCGATAGTAGCGCCCCCAAAACTATCGGTGACCACAAAAACCCTGGCCCTCCCCAGACCCACTTAAGCTAGCCGCCAAAGCCTTCCCCCCGCCGTCGCCGCGCCGCCGCGCCCCTGGCCTTGACCCTCCCCAAAACTTTGCCCAAGCCTCAAGCGTCAATAGTTTCAAGCGTCCATGGCCCCTCAAACGAATCTCGAAAAAAGCCTTGACCGCCAAAGGCGAAGGCCGGGGCGACTTATGTTTGGCCCCTGGGGCCTA
>JAITLH010000107.1 GCA_031277995.1 Deltaproteobacteria bacterium | reverse complement strand
AGCTTGGCCGCGTCTGGCCCAATCCCCCTGGCCCCGCCCTCCCCCAATCCCTCAAAGTTCGCCAATAATCGAAAAAAAACAAACCCCAACGTTTCGTTTCCGGGAAAGCTTGGTTGATTAGGCCAAAAGATCAAAAGGCCCAGGGCGGCCGGACGAAGGGGTTTTGTTTTATTTTCCGAAGGCGGGCGGATTTTTTCTAGAAACTTTTGGATCCAGGGTAGATTATGAATTCCAATAGTGATACAATCGTGACATAATCAAATTGTTGAAGCCAACAGCGGATGGTATTTGTCTATTTTTTTTAAAAAAATTGTAAAATAAATGTTGGTGACTATGATTCAAACTCCCAAAAACCTGCCTTGGGTACTCATACCGTCTTATCAAGGCGATCAAAGACTGTTGGATTTGGTTGACGGCCTTATCGCCCTAAAGGCTTTCGCGCGGATAATCGTGGTAAACGACGGCTCTTCAAGCGACCGAAACGAGGTTTACGCTGCCCTGGAAGGGCGCGCCGACGACGTGACCGTCCTTAAACACGCCGTAAACCGCGGAAAGGGCCAGGCCCTAAAAACCGGCCTAAACCATTACCTGTTGGCCGCGTCGGAGGAATCCAAGGGCCTCGTTTGCTGCGACGCCGATGGCCAGCACCTCCCAAAAGACATCGAAAACGTCGCCGCCAAAGGGGGCGAGGCCAACCGATTTACCTTGGGGGTCAGGGTTTTTGGGGCCAACACGCCCTTTCGCAGCAAGTTTGGAAATACCCTAACGAGCTTACTTTTTGGGCTTTTTACCGGCTACCGTCTAGGTGACACCCAGACGGGCCTAAGGTTCATCCCCTGGGATCTCGCGCCTTTTTTTCTCCAAATACCCTACGATCGCTTCGATTACGAATTCGCCTCCTTGGTCCAATTAACCAACAAGGCCCCCAATTCCATCCTCCAGGTTCCCATCGAAACGGTCTACTTGGACGAAAACGCTTCCTCCCATTACCGGGCCCTCAAAGACTCCGTTACCATAGGGGCCATTTTCTTTAAATTCTTCTTTTCCTCGATCACCACGACCATATTGGATTATGTCGTTTTCGCTCTCGTCTATTTTAAAACCGATAACATCCTCTTGGCCTTTATCCTGGCCCGCGTGGCTTCCATTATCTACAATTTTTCCATTTCCAGGTTTTTTGTCTTTAAAGTCAAGGCCAACTTCTTTAAGCAGTTGGGCAAATACCTGGCCCTGGTGACCGCCTTTATGTTGATTTCCTGGGCCATCACCGAGACTTTCTTTAAACTATTTGGCGGTTACGTAATCCTGACCAAGCTCATCGCCGAGGGCGGCCTTTTTTTCGTCAGCTGGTTTATCCAAAAGCGCTTCATATTCGTCCCCAAAAAAGAAATCTTTAAAAATAACGCGTCCGGCTAAAGGCTTAGCCCGACCGGTCGTTCGCGCCCCCTCGCCCGTTTTTTCCGGCTTGGCCAAAAACGGCCATATGGGCCCGCTGGGCGCTTCCGGGCGTCGCCCCCACCCTTATGTCCCATTTCGGCTTCAAAAGGCCGCCCAGGGCCAAATTAGACCGTTTAAGGTACCTTCCCCGACGGAAGGTAAAGTTCCCATTTTCGCCTTTACGGCAAACCCCACCCGGAAACGAAGCCGGGAGGCCGGGATTCGTTTCCGGTTGGGGCTTAATTTTTGGGCGGCATTACTTTTTGGGCCAAGTTGGGTTATAGTATCGCCGGGAAGGAAAACAAACCCCGGTTTTAACTTTTACCGATTGGCAAGGGAACCATATGGAACAAACGCCCCAAGGGCAGGTGGATTTTTGGAACCGCCGCGCCCAGACCTATCCCAGGTATGACGATACCCCGAATTCCTATACGGACAAGGTAATTTCCAAGATTCAAGCCCACGGAATCTCCTTTGACTCAAAGAGCGTTTTGGACGTGGGGGCCGGAAGCGGCCAATATACCCTTAAGCTGGCCAAGCTGGCCAAATCGGTCGCGGCCTTGGACATCTCCGACCAAATGCTGGCCATTTCCCAAGCCGACGCCAAAAGACTGGGGCTTACCAACATCGAATACTTCCTTAAACCCATCGATGAATTCAAAGCCCCGGAAAAATTCGACCTGGTTTTTAGCTCAATGTGCCCGGCCGTCCGAGACGACCCTTCCCGGCGGTGGTTTCTCGACTCGGCCAAGGAGGCGGCCATATACCTGGGTTTTCTCGATTACGTTTACCCCGGCCCCATGCCCCGCTTGATGGAACGCTACCAAGTGACCCGCAAGCTTTTTAACAGCGGCCTGGAAATGGAAGAGTGGTTTAAAAAAATCGGCGAAAACTTTTCCCGTTATGAGCTTAACGGGGAATGGGTGGTTAAATACCAAAGGGACGAGGCCCTCCATTGGTGCCTAACCATGCTGCGGGATTACGGGGTCACCGATCCCGATCGGGTTTTTTTGGACGAGTGCCTGGAGCCCTTTAAAACCCCAGGTTCGGACGAATACGTCTTCAAATCCCCCTATTTCGTGGATCTTTTAATCTGGGAAAGAAAAAACTCCAAATTAAAGTAACCATTCCCCCGAAGTTATTTTTATTTCTCACTTTGGCCAATCTTATCGAGATTTGATTTTCCGTTAAATTATTTTTAACGACAGTAATACAATTTTAGTTGTCAAAAAATTTCCTTTGACCAAAGTCAAATCCCCAAATTATGACAACTAACCGACCAAACAAAAAAAACGCGGGGTTTGGCGAAACTCATTTCGCCAAACACCGCGTTTTAAGGAGTCCATAGGGTTATTACCCCCCATTAAACTCGGTTTTTGATGAATCCGGGAAACGTTACTCTCCCAAACTCCGTTTTATGGGCTCGGGAGATTCCGGGCCTCCCAAACCCAAGGGTTAACGGGGTTTTTTCCAAAACCCCGGCTAATGAGCCTTGGGGTTTTTAATCCCAAAACTCCGGCTAATGGGTTCGGGGGTCCTGGCCACCCCCAAACCCAAAGGGTAACGGGTTTTTGGTTTTTTTTATTCCCAAAACCCGCGGAATCCCTGGGTTTTAATCCTCCAAACTCTGGTTAATGAGCCTTGGGGGTTTTTCCCCAAAACTCGGGGTTTAAAGAATCATTGGGGATCTTAGCTCCCCTTACTCTTGGTTTAGGGAGTTCGGGAGGTTCGGGGCCCCCAAACCCAACGGTTAATGAGCCATGGGGGTTTTTCCCCAAAACTCGTGGTTTAAAGAATCATTGGGGATCCGGGCTCCCCGCTCTTTGGTTTAAGGGGTTTGGGAGGTTCGGGTCTCCCAAACCCAGTGGTTAATGAGTCATGGGGATGGCCTCCCCAAAACTCGGGGAAATGAGTCATGGGGATGGCCGCCCCAAAACTCGGGGCAATGAGTTAGGGGCGTTCCGGGTCCCCAAACTCGGGATCTAAGAAATCCTTTGGGTTTTTAATCCTCCATGCTCTTTTTTCGAGTCCTGGGGATCGCGGTCCCCAAAAAACTCGGGGAATCCATGGGGCTCCAAGCTCCCCATACTTTGGGTAAAAGAGCTTCGGGGATTTTCGATCCCCCTGACTCCGGGCAATGAGTCACGGGGATTTTCAATCCCCCAAACTCCGGGCAATGAGTTTTGGGGATTTGCAATCCCCCTAACTCGGTTCATGAGTCCTGAGGATTTTCAATCCCCCTAACTCCGGTTAATGAGTTTTGGGGTATTTTGGCTCCCCAACACTCGGGGATTTCATGGGGTCCTGGGCCCCCCACGCTTTGGTTAACGGGTTTTGGGGATTGTCTTCCCAAAACCCCAGGGTAAACGAGTTTGGAAAGGATCCAAAACTCGGGGTTTATGGGGTTTTTGGGAGGTTTTTAATTCCCCAAAAACCCCGGTTTTTTATGTTAAGCCCTGGCAAAAAAACTTGGCCTTTTTGGCCGGTCCAATTTAGCGTCTAAACTGGCCTGGGGCTTGGTTCTTTTGACCGGGCGCCGGGTATCAGCTGGAAATCAAAGTGTTTTCGAACTTGGTCAGATCGCCCTTTCCGGTGACATTGGTGGCGGCGACCATGTCCTTAACGTCCTGACCCAGATCGTCGAGTTTCTGGGAGTTTTTGTTACGCGATCTCCGCCTGGTTTTCTTTTGGCCTTTGTCGGCGTCATCCTCAAAGGAGGCCGAGCCTTGGGAATCGCCGTTGGAGCCCTGGGCCTGGGCCGCGGGCGGCGCCAAGGTTATGGGGCTTGGGGCCTGGGCCGCGGCGGGCGGCGCCTGGGTTACGGGGCTTGGGACCTCGATCTTGGGCGGAGCCTGGGTTACTACGGGCGGAGCCTGAATAACGGGGCTTGGGGCCTGGGCGGTAATCTGAGCCGCCGGCCGCTCGACTTGGGCTTGAACGGTAAGCTCAGGCTTGGTTTGGGGTTGGGACTGGGCCGGGGCCGAGGTCCGGGATTTGGCCTTGAATTTGGCCTGGGCTTTGGCCATGGCCTTGGTTTGGGCTTGGGTTTGGGCCCGGGACTTGGCCTTGGATTTGACGGGCTCTTGGTTTTCCCGTTTTTTAGGAGACTGGACCAGCGAGGCGTTAACGGCTTGCGGGATAGGCTCACCTTGGTTTACGGCCTGGGGCTGGGTTTCGGACGGGAATTCCGAGCTGAACTTGGCTTCGAACTCAGCCAGCAAGTCGTCTTGGACCGCGCCCGTTTGGGCGGCGCCCGTTTGGGCCGCGCCCATTTGGGCTTGGAGCGTCGCCTCGGCTTGGAGCTGAGCTTCAAACTTCTCGGCCAAGTTTTCCTCTAACCGCTCAAAAGAGACCGTCGCCCCTTCGCCCACTCCCACCTGGGCATGGGACGTTTGCTCGACTTGGGGTTGGGCTTGAAACTCGGCTTCGAAGTTATCCTGGGAATCAGCGGCGGCTTGGTCGGCCACGAGCTCGGCCTGAAACTCGGCTTCGAAGTTATCCGGGGAACCCGGGGCGGCTTGGGCGGCCGACTCGGCGGCCAGTTCCGCCTGAAGTTCGGCTTGGAACTTGGCTTCGAAGTTATCCATGAGATTCGGGGCGACTTGGTCGACGGCTTGGGCGGCCGACTCGGCTTCCAGTTCCGCCCGAAGATCGGCTTGGAACTCGGCTTGGAAGTTAGCCAGGGCATCCGGGTCGCCCTTGGAGACTTGGGCGGCCAGGGCGGCTTGGGCTACCGTTGGGACGGGGGCCTTTCGTTTACTGGCCTGGGGCGCCTGGGCCGAGGCCCGGTCGGAGACTTGGGCGGCCGCGTGGAGGGCGTCCGGGAGGTCGTCTTCTTGGTCGGCGCTTTGGGCGTCGGCTGAGGCCTGGGCGGCGGCTTGGTCGGCCGCGGCGGCCTGGGCGGCGGCCTGGCGCTCGGCTTCAAGCTCGGCCTGGAATTCGGCTTGGAATTCCTCGAGGGAGTCGGGGGAATCCTTTATGGGCGCGGCCTGGGCGTTTACGGGCGCGGGCTGGGCGTTTGGCTCTTTTTCTTGGACGGCTTTAAGCTTGGCGTGAAAATCGGCCTGGAATTCGGCGGCGGCCGCCTTGGCTTCTTTTTGCTTATCCTTGGCGATGGCCTTGGGGTTGTTTTCCTTGCCGGAATTGGCCAAATCCAGCATGGCCTGCAACTGGTCGTCGGAAAACAAGGTCCCCAGCCTGTTTTTGAGCTTTTCCCCGTGGCTATTGGGTTTGACGCCAACGGGGGAGGAGATGGCCACGGCCCTGGAGTTTTCCACCCCTTCGCCGGTGGTGACCCTAAAGGTGTGGAGTTTATTTTTGTCGATGTCTTTGCCGATATGGTTGACGGCGTCGTGTATGCCGTTTAGGGCGTTGTTCTTTAAGGTTAGCTCAATGCGGCGTGAGGACAGGTCAACGTTTTTGATGAAACACTTGACCTGCTGATTGACGTGCAGGACTTGGCTGGGATGGGTTATGAAGTTGTGGGTCATCTCGCGGATGTGAAGAAGGGCGTGATCCTGGTAACCGATGTCGACGAAAGCGCCGTAACCGATGAAATTGTGGACCCGCCCGGAGACGGCCATGCCGGGCTTAAGATCTTTGAGACTGATATTGGTGGCGAAGTCGATTTCCTTTTCCGACAAGAAATGGAGCGAACCGCGCCTATCGCCGTCGACGTGTTCCGAAAGGTCCTTGATGATGCCGTAGATGGTATGGAACTGGAAGGTGTTGTCGACGTATTTGACTTTGTCGAGTTTTTGTAGGAGTTTGGCGTTACCCAGTAGCTGCCTAACCGGAACGCGCAGATCCTTGGCCATTTGGTTAACCACGTGGTAGGCCTCGGGATGAACCTTGGTGCGATCCAAGGGATTGTCCCCGTCCCTGATGGTCAAATAGGGAGCGCAGCATTTAAAGACGTGGCTGTCGAGGTCGGGAACCTCCAGAAGTTGCAAACGGTTTCTGAAGGGACCGAAATATTCCCTGTGCCTAACGATGTTTATGGCGATGTTTTCGTTTAAGCCGGGAACGTGCCTTAAGACGCCTTGGGTGGCGGCGTTGACGTCAACCCCGCAATCGGCAATCGACCCGCACATGACGTCGCTGAGCAAACGGTTTAGGGATTGCTGGTCCAGGTCGTGTTGGCTGCTGGCCATATAGAGCAAGCTGACGTCGATCTTGGCATACTCGGTCAAGGGATCGATTAGCCTGCGGCCAATGGTCACGCAGCCGCGGGTATTGTTGTCAAAATCGGGCATCTCCTGCTGGGTCCAGTGGGAGTTGGTGTAGGAATAAAGGCCGCTGATGTTTATGACCACAATGGGCATGGAAACGGGGAAGTCTTGGATGGACTTAATGAATTTGATGATTTGCTTGTGGAAGTTATTGGCGCCAATGGCCATGGCCTGGATGTCATACCTTTCGAGGTATTCCATGATGGTGATCTTGGCCACTTCCCTTTCCTGGTAAGTTCCGCTGGGTTTGATGCTGCCCCAATCGAGGATCTCGCCTTTGCTGTTTAAGGCCACGATCCGGGTACCGCCGGTGGAGCTCGGATTAAAGGCCATGACGTTCATGCCCCTTAGGGGCGGGGCCTTGACCAGTTCCCTGATGTTTTTGGCCAGGTTGTGGGCGTAATCCACCTGGGCCTTATTTAGGAGATAACTCTGGGTTTGCCTGACCACGTAAGGAACGATGAGATGGCGGTAAGAGTCGTTAATGGCCTCTTTGACCATGGCCGTCGAGGGACAATCGTCTTGCAGGTAGAGGTTGTTTATGACTTTAAGGGCGGCCTCTTCGTCGCACTTTATCTCCACCGTGACGTAACCCAACCGCTCGTCCATTTTCATGGCGTAGTAGCGATGGGAGGCCAACTTTAAAACCTTTTCGGAAACGAGCAAGGAGTCAAAGTCTTTGCCGGATTCCCTGACCTTTTCCTCGACGGGGGTCGCGTAGATATAGCCGTTCCTAAAAAGCGTTCGGCAATGCTCCAACACTTCCAGGTCAAAAAAGATCTTCTCGGAGATCAAATACCTGGCGCCCGCCAAGGCCTCGGCCACGGTTTTGACCCTAACGCCCCTCTCGAGGGCTTCTTTGGCTAATTCTTCGAGGGTTTTGTCTGGGCTTTGGTCCAAAATTTTCATGGCCAGCGGCATCAAGCCGGCCGCCCTGGCCAGCTTGGCCGGGCACCATTGAACGGAACGATAGGGCAAATACAGGTCGTCAACCTGGTACATGCCATCGGCCGTGAGAAAACGCTCCTCAAGTTCGGGGGTTAAAAGCCCTCTCTCCTCCAAAGAGGTGATCAAGGCGTCAACCTTACTGTTGAGGCGCTCGAACTTGAGGTTAAAATCCCGGATGCGAAAAATGGGGCCTTCGTGCAACCCGCCGGTTTCCTCCTGGCGGTATTTGGCGATAAAGGGCACTGGAAAACCCAGCTTGAGTAATTCAAGCGTGGAGATGAACTGTTCCGGCGTGATTTTTAAGGCGACGGCGTTCTTCTCGATTCTCCGTAATAAATTTGGATCAAGCATAATGAATCCCTTAGAAGTCTGACGAAAAAGACTCCCTTTATATTTTGATATGATTTTGTTTTTTTGTCATAACTTTAGGCACAACTTTAGCGCTCTCCCATTAAGGCGCCAAGGTTAGCGGCGACTTAAGAAGCCTTAAGGACAATGTTTATGATTAAAGTTATGGCTAGACCGCGGCCAGGCCATCCCGATGGTATCCGGAAACTTAAATGGCTCGTTTAAATTTCCCGGACGGGCCAAGGGATTTATGGTTCATGATGGCGCCCAGTTGAGGCTGGAACGAATGTGGCCGACGTTTCCCGAAAAGGGCGGCCATAAAATGGCCCGGAAAACTTGGGCGAATCCGCCTAGGCGCCGGCGAGTGGCCAAAAGGGCCGTCGTCGTTTTTTCGTTTAAACGGGAACCTCCGAGTCTCCGTTTGGCCGAAAATATTGGCGACGTCTCAAGTGGCGCTCGCGTCGGATCGGGCAAAACCGATCCGGAACGATCCCCCCAGAATGGGCGTTTTAAGCGCCGACTTGGGAGGGCGGCCGTTGGGTCCAAAAACAGTACGATAGATAGATTAAGATCGAAGAATAGGTTCGCGTGGTTCCAACAGTTTTTTACTCCGTTTGAGCAACAATAAGAAGGGTTTTGGCGAAAACTTGGCGCGGCCACAAAACGCCCAATGGGTCCTACTTCCCAAATGGCGCCTTTGGCGGGCTCAGTTTAAGGCAACTCCCGATGAACTTTGGGTGAAGCTTGGTTTAAGGGGACCCAAGCTCCCAGATCCACACAAACGGTCAGAGGATGGTGTGAGGTTCGAAGAGGATGAGAAACTGAATGTTTGAAAAGGACGATTAGAAATTTATACAATTCAATCGACCGATGCAATAGATTTTTTTTTGGCCGCTCCACTAGAAGCCAATTCGATTTTTATTTTATTTGACTTGAGTAAAAAACATGAACATGGCCCATTTGGCGCGAAAACCGCCCAAAAAATTGTCATGTACCTCCAGGCGAATAAACCATTGTTATGGTTCTTCGAGAATTTAGAATTTTGATTTTCGCGAATTTATACCCGATTGCGGCGACCAGTACCAATTCTAAACCTAGGAAAAGCGACTTCGCGTAAACCCTGCGCCTGGATTTCGTGGTCAGCTAAACGAATTTGAACTAATCGGTTATGGCTTAGCCGGGCTTAACCTAGGTTATGAAAAAAATCGACCATGATCGGGCCAGAGCCCAAGCCTTTGGAGGCTCTCCCCGATTAATTTTTAACTAAAATTTTTGTTTTCCCCATCGCTCCCGAAAATTGGTTTTTTGCTTCAAAAAATTAAAATTTGCCCCCGGTCATTAAAGCGGGTTAGGGAAAAAGGACGCGTCCTTTTCAAAAAAAATTTTTGTTTGGCCATAATATTAATGACTTTCTCGAGAACTCGCCAAATTTTAACCACCGGCCAAACCCGGCGATTAATCTTCGGGGCTTGTCAACCCCATCGATTAACATTGTCGATACTTTAAAGCCTCGCGCCCCTAAATTCTTAAAAACTAAACCGCGACCTTGGCCCGGCCTAAAAAACCCCAAGGTTAGGCCTAAACTTTGACGTAAGTAAACAAAACAACCATCGGATTACCCTTAGCTTTATGGCCAATCGTCAATCGGCCAAAAAAATTCCCCCATAACGATCAACCTAAACGCGATTGTCAACTCTAAACCACCCTTATCCGCCCAATCAAAATCACAAGCCAAAATTATCCCGGCCCATACCCCCATCCGTCCCGATCCACCCGCCAAAAATCCAACACTTGGCCCTAAATTTACCCATCCCGACCCGGCCCTCACCCTAAAATTTCCCAAAAAAAATTCTCCCTTACCCCCGCGCGCCCCAATTCCAACCCCAAATGGCTCCACCAATCCGGCCCCAAATCCACCGCCAAATGGCGCCCCCAATCCGGCGCCAAACCCACCGCCAAATGGCGCCCCAATCCGGCCCCCTTAGCCCCAAACCATTTACCCAAAATAATCAAAAAATCAATGACCGCCAAGGCCCAACCGACCGCGCTTTCAGCATATTTTTAACTTAATTACTTAAGTTTAATCAAATGAATTTAAAACCTATTCCAAGCGGCTAACTTGACCCGCCACAAGATTTTTTTGCCCAAATAATACTTAAATGATTAACCGATTTACCCCGCTCGCCCAGCCCCAGCCCTCCCCTAAAATGGCGATTATTCTCGCCCAAATTAAAAACCAATGGCCAATGAAAACCCGTCTAGGTCCCAAGGCTTTTGGCCGAGACTTGTCTCGGAAAACCCGTCCCCCTGTCAAAAAGCCCAGTATTTCGGCCCAATCGAAAAGGCCTCCGTAAACGGCCCAAATCGACCCGTGGCGGCCCGGGGGACCCGGGTGGGGATAAATGGACGTTTTGAGCTCCGGAGGCGCCCCAGGGGGCCAACGCGGCCGTTTAAAACGCGAGTTTCGATCGGACCAGATCCCCCCCAAAAAAACCCGGGGCCGAAAAAAACGTCCCGTTTCGATCGGGGCGGATCCCTGGCCAAAAAAAAACCCCGGGGCCGAAAAAAACGGGCTCGGGGCGAAGCGCCTTGGAAGCGATAAAAAAGCGAAAAACGGCCAAGGGCCTTTGGCCGCTTGGCTAGGCCAGGCGGCCAAGGGCTTAAGTTTAACCCAAGGCTTTGGTCGAGAGCTCATGGAAGCGGGGATTTTGGTCCTGGACGGCCATGGCCGATAGGGCCGAGGGGATGTCGGCCGGGTATTTTAGGGAATTAAGTTGGTTGCCTTGGCGGCGGGTAAAAAAAGCCGTTTTGACCAGAAAGTTTAGGTCGCCCTGGACGGGGGTAAAGTAAAGGCGATCGTCGTGGACGGTGACGGGCATGGCCAAACCGTTCTCCTTAAGTTGGGTCATGACCTTGGCCGGGTTTAGGTAATGGTTCATGTTGGAGTTTAGGAATTTTATGTCCCGGGGGAGGACGTTTTTTAGGCAAAAACTCTCGATGACGACGTCCCGGCCCAGGTTGGGATCGTGGGCGCACATGCCCCCCTTGATGGGGTTGTGTTGGTTATTTAGGGTAATCTCCATCATCATGCCAAAGCCCGAGCGGCCCAAACGCACGGCCAAACCCAAGGCGTGTTCCTCGATGGCTTTGTTTAAATAGTCGAGATCCTCGATGTTGTTGGAGACCAGATCGGCGAAGGCGTCCAGCCTGGAAAAAAACTCCTCCCGGGAAAAATATCGGCGCCGGCCCGATTCGTCCAGGCGATAAATTTGCTTGTCCATGGTTTTTTGCATGATCATGTGGCCATGGTTATGTAAGCGCTTGGGGGAATTGGGATCAAAGGCCCATTTTTCGCCGGGGCTTTTGTTTAGGCCGTGAAAGGAACTCTGGGCCATGAGCCAGATATTTTCGAGGGGCATGACTTTAGACAAGGCCCCCACGGCCTCGGCCTGCATGGCCTCGACGTGTTCGGCCGCGCCGATCAATAAAAACGTTTGGTTTTTTATGGCCGCCTGCGGATCCAGGCCCGATTGTTCGGCCAAATCCATTATCTCGGCGATGGGTTCCAACAAATGCCGAAGGCCCAGGGATATTGGCTTAAGGTGGGCCCAGGCCTCGACCTGGCCGATTATTTCGGCCAGATCCCTTGGCCTTAGGAAAAATTTCGGCCCCAAGCCCAGTCTCGTGGCCTCCCCGGCCGCCGGATGCTCCCAGAGGATTAAGCCCTCCAGTAACGACTTTAAGCCCAGGTCCTTGACGCTGGGGATGGGCTCCAAAACCCTAATCGATTCCGGGTCAACGAGATCGCCCAGGCCCGGATAGGCGTTAATTTCTTCTTTGGCTTCCAGGACCTCGGCCGGGGAGCGGTAATCTCCCAGGTCCGCGTTGGCCAGGGCCAAACAATCGTCCAAATAGCTTTTTGGGTCTACGGGTCTTACGCGATTCATAAAAGCCAGTCCCCGCCGGCGGATCGGTTTTGGCCCGCCGGCGGTTATGATTATTTGGCCCAAAAAACGCCAACGAGGGTTAAGCCAAACCGAGGATTCGTTACTTGGCCGGTTTTAACTTGGCCGGTTTTTACCTTGGCCGGTTTTACCCGGCCGATTTTTTCATTCGGCCGGTTTTACTTGGCCAATTTTCAATTGGCCGGTTTTTACTCCACCAGGGTTTTGGAGAAAATATCCATGGCCGCGGCCACGGCCGGGTTGTCCTCGGCCAAAAGCGAGGTGGGTTGGCCCCTTTGATCGGAATCGTAGATGGCCGGATCGTCCGGGATGACCCCGGCCAGGTTCATGGGTTCCTCGTTTATGATGGCCATGACCTCGTCGGGAACGCCGCCGCGATTACGGTTTAGGATTAAATACTTGTGGCGGATGGTGATCTTAAGCTCGTCCACCAAACGCCAGATCCGTAGGGCGGCCGTGAGGCCCCGCCTGGAAGCGTCCGAGACGACGTAGAAAATATCCATGTATTTCGCGGTTAGCCTGGAAATGTGCTCCATTCCGGCTTCGTTGTCAATGACTTGGTAGGGATAGTTTTTAAAGGTCTTGTCCAAAACCGCGGCCAAAACCGAGTTGGCGGCGCAGTAACAGCCCGAACCCTCCGGTTGGCCCATGACCACCAGGTCAAAGTCGTCGCCCTCGACGATGGCTTGTTGGGTTCTCATTTCGATAAGGGTGTCTTTGGTAATCGAGACGTCGCCGACGGAGGTCTTCATTTCTTCCCGGGCGTCGCTTAAGGTGCGATCGTAGGTCATGCCCAAAACGTCGGCCAGGTTCGCGTTGGAATCGGCGTCGACGGCCAATATGGGCACCTTGCCTATTTTGGACAAATAACGGACGGCCATCCCGGCCAAAGTGGTTTTGCCCGTCCCACCCTTGCCGGCCATGCCTACTATAAGAGACATTTTATTTTTCTCCAGTTGTTTTTTAGTTCGCTAACTAACTTGGCCAGGCCAACTTGGCCGCCAAGCGATTTTTTCCAACTTACTTCGCGGT
>JAITLH010000436.1 GCA_031277995.1 Deltaproteobacteria bacterium | reverse complement strand
GATGGTGATGCCGCGCTCTTGTTCCTGGGCCATCCAGTCCATGGTGGCCTGGCCGTCGTGGACCTCGCCGATTTTCTGCGACACGCCCGTGTAAAAAAGGATCCTCTCCGAAGTCGTGGTCTTCCCGGCGTCTATGTGGGCGATGATGCCAATGTTGCGCGTGTTGGCTATGCTAACCTGACGGGCCAATTTATCCCTTCCATGCTTACCTGGGTCGCGAAAAAGTACCCAGCCCATACCAAATCGATGTAAAAAAATCAAACCTCGAGGCGGCCATGAGCGCGGTCGCCATTGCCCGCGGCCCCGGCGCGTCGGTCGACGCGTTTACCCTTAGGAGGCGATCCCGACCTCACCCAACCTCATTTTTCAAAGAGCCGTTTTTAAGAGCCTGACCGCCCCGGCCAATCGCGTTTGGCGGACCCAAACTTACCAGCGGTAATGGGAAAAGGCCTTGTTGGCCTCGGCCATGCGATGGGTATCCTCGCGTTTTTTGACCGCGGCCCCGCGGCCCTGGGCGGCGTCCATGATTTCCCCGGCCAGCTTGGCCATCATGCCTTTCTCGCCCCTATTTTTGGCGTAGGTGATTAGCCAGCGGATCGAGAGGGCCCCGCGCCTTTCCGGCCTAATCTCCATGGGCACCTGGTAGGTCGAACCGCCCACCCGGCGGCTTTTGACCTCGAGGGCGGGCCTGACCGCGTCGACGGCCTTTTCAAAAACCTTGATGGGATCGTCCTTACTCTTTTCGGCGATGATGTCGATGGCCCCGTAAAAAATCTTCTCCGCCGCGCTTTTCTTCCCGCGCTTAAGGAGCTTATTTATGAACCTGGCCACGGTCTTGCTGCCATACTTGGTGTCGGGAATGGTCCCTCTCTTAGTTACCTCTCTACGCCTGGGCATCTACAATTCCTCTTTTTGGCTCTGCCAACCAACCAACGCGTTGGTTAATTTAGTGATCCTATATAAACGTAACCCGTTTAAGCCCAATCCTTACCTGGGCCTAAACCTTTGGGCCTAAACCTCTGGGCCCAAACCTCTGGGCCCAAACCTTACTTGGGTCGCTTGGCCCCGTACTTACTGCGGCCCTGGCGGCGCTTTTGGACCCCGATGGAGTCAAGGGTGCCGCGGATGACGTGGTAACGGACGCCCGGCAAATCCTTGACGCGGCCGCCCCTGATCATGACCACCGAGTGCTCCTGAAGGTTGTGTCCCTCGCCGGGGATATAGCTGGTAACTTCCATCGAGTTAGTCAAGCGCACGCGGGCGACCTTGCGCAAAGCCGAGTTGGGCTTTTTGGGCGTGGCCGTGTAGACCCTGATGCAAACGCCGCGCTTTTGCGGGCAGCCCTTTAGGGCCGGCACGGTGTTCTTTTTGACCTGGGCCTTTCGACCGATGCGGATGAGCTGGTTTATGGTCGGCATCTTACCACCTTGGCGAATATGGGCGCCCACCCTGCGGCCGGCGGCCCTGGACTGGGCTTAAGCCCAGTTTCAATCATCAAACGTCAATCCCGGTTTGGCCTTATCGGCCGCGCTTGGCCTTGTCGCCAAGCCTTTTTCCCAGACCTGGCCCCCGGTTTTCCCGGCGCGAAAAAAAAAGCCGGCCCGAGGAAAAAAAATTTCAAAAAAAGCCAAAAAAACCCGGTTTTCCGGAAAAAAGGCGACAAAAATACCTTCACCGGGCCTTAACACCCCAACCTCACTGCCTGTCTCACAAGTCAAGACAAGTAAAGCCATTAAAAATGGCTTTGGTTCGGGTACACCCGTGAAGGCTTGATGGTCAACCGGACGAGCCCATGGGCTCGACCTTAGCCACCTTTGCTCGCGATCCCCCAAGTTTTTCGCCCTGTCCGCCCCACATGCCTGATATTTGGCCCGGCGTCGGGTTCACTCGGATGCTTGAAAGGGACCGCATTTGCGGATTCAGACTTTATAACACTCTTTTTTATCGTTTGTCAAGAAAAAAAATCCCGCCCCAATGATAAATTTTCGTAAAATTTCCCCAGGCCCCCAGTCGGCCCTTCTGGCCCGGGCCCGGGCTAGCCCCCCCGGCTTAGCCCCTTAGCTAGCCGGGCGGCTTTCGTTTCTGGAGCTGGGCCCAATATAAATAAAAAGGCCCCTGATTTCAACCCGGCGGCCCCCGGGCAGATCCACGCCCCCGGCCCCGGGCCTTTCCAAAAACCCCAAGGCCGCTTCCACGCCCGAAAAGGACACGCCCTCCCCGCCCCCGGGCTTATCCAACCTAACTTTCCGCATAAGGCGCCCCAAAAGCCTTCTTTTTTCGGCCAAGGTGACCTGGGCCAAGCCCTGGGCCCTGACCCCAAACCAGCCCCGTTCCGCCCTTAGTTCCAGCTTTTCTTCCAAGCCCCTTAGCCGCTCATCCCAAAACTCCTCCTCGGCCGCGGCGATCTCGGCCGCCCGCCCAAAGGCCGCCAAATACCCCTCGTTTAATTGGCCCAATACCGGCAAGATTTTGTTCCTGACTAGGTTTCGGCCAAAGCGCTCGTCTAGGTTGGAGGGATCTTCGATAAAGCCCAAGCCCTTGGCCGCCGCGTACTCCCTAAGCCCCTTGGCGCTTTCGCCCAATAAGGGCCTAAGCGCCCTTACGCCCTGGCCCTCCCCAAAAGTCCCCTTGGCCCCAATCCCGACCAGGGCCCCGGGACCGGCCCCCCGGGCCAGTTTCATGATGACCGTCTCGGCTTGATCCTCGGCCTGATGGGCCGTGACCAGGTAATCCCCGGGCCAATCCTCCAGGGCTTTTTTTAAAAACCCGTACCGGGCGAACCGGGCCGCTTCCTCCAAACCCTTGCCCCGCTCCCTCGCGAGCCTTTCCACCTCGATCCTTTCCACCAAACACCTGACCCCCAAACCCTGGGCCACCGCCTTGGCCAAAATGGCCTCCCGCCCTGAACTCTCCCTTAAACCATGGTCCAAATGGGCGGCCAAAAGCCTCTCCGGGGGCAAAAACCCCCTAAGCAAACCCAACAGGGCCGTGGAATCGCCGCCCCCGGAAAAAGCGCACACAAAGCGCCCCCCCGGCCACGACGGGCACAGCGCCCCCATGGCCGAAAAAAATCGCCCTTCCAGGGGCGTTTTTTCGTTTTCCTTAGTTACCATTATCTACCCGCCCGCCTCCGGCTTGGCGCCCCCACCGGGGCCGCCCAGGCCGGGCCTCAAATTTCTTCGTAAGCCACAAGCCTTATGGGCGAGGCCGAGCCCTTGACGATCTTTAGGGGAAAAGCCGAGACCAGGCGCTTTTTCCCGTCCATGACTTCGTCGGGGAAAAAAACCTCTTCTATGATAAGGATACCCGCGCCCAATAAGACCTCGTGGCAAACCTGGGCCTTTTCCCGGCTGCCGTAACCGCCAAGGCTGATGCTGTCAATGCCCACGGCCTTGACGCCCTTGTCCCGAAAAAATTCCGAGGCCGCTCCGTCTAGCCAAGGCCACTTCCTCATGTATTCGACCGAAAATCCCCGCTTTTTGTTCCAGCCGGTATTTATGAGGACGAAATCGCCCGCCTCAATCATGTCGCCAAAGGGCCTAACCAGCTCCAAGCCGATGCCCTGATCGGCCACCACCCGGCCCCGCAAGTCCAAGATGGCCCCCGGGCCCCAAAACCGCTCCAGGGGCAAGGTGACCCCGTCCCCGGCATCGTCGAAAAAGTGCTCCGGCGTATCGACGTGGGTGCAAACGTGGGTGCAGATTTCCAGCCGCTCGGCGTTAAAACCCTCCCGGTTTCGGTAACAAGTCCTGGTCACGGCCGGCGTTCCCAACTTTGGGTAGGACGGGCAACCGTGATAGATGGATAAGCTCATGTCGAATAGCTTAATTTTCTTAGGGTCCATAAAAACTCACCCCTGCCCAGGCCCGCTCTCGTAAGGCCTTTTGAGACAAAAATAACCCAGGCCCAAACTGGCCCGCTCGCGGCCGGCGGCCCATTTTGGCCGCCCCCAAACGACGGGCCAACCCACCGCCTGCCATTGTAACACAATCGCTACCCCGGCGAGCTCTCCCTAACGGGCCCCATAAGGGGCCCTTGGTTCATTCCCCGGCCGTTTGGGTACTTTTCCAAACCGGGCTTTAGGCCAATGCCATGGACCAAGGCGGCCAGCTCCAACGCGCCCAGTCATGGCCAAAATTAAGGCCCCTAGTTTTGGCTTCCCGCCATCCCAAACCCAACGAGGCTAAAATTAGCCCCCAAAAAAAGTCCCAAAATCACGTCTTTTAAAACCCTAAGCCCATCCCCAAATACTAATCCCCTTTCCCTTAAGTTTCAATCGCCGAAAAATCTCGCCGCCCTCCCCACGCGCCCCATGGGCGGCGATCCACCAATCCTGCCGTTATTTGGGAGCTCTTTTGGCATCTAACCTTGGCCGCGAAACCAGACCAAGGCCGGCGCGGCCCAAAAACGCGGCCTACGGGGGCAACGAACCATTGCCCAAACTTTCCCTTTTCGGGGTAGTTTGATAACACCGCTCCCCTTGGATAGGAGACGAAAAATTTTTGTTGCGTTTATTGCGGTTTCTTATTAGAATAATAAAACAATTCTTTTCAATCGTGACCCAGACCAAATTTTTGCAATCGCAATAGGTAGTCTTAACTCTATCCTGGCTGGTTCTGACCGCGCGCTCTGGCCGGGAAGCGGACGCCCTTGACGTAAAAACGCCCCTCGCCTGAGCCATCCCTGAGCCATCATGGTGGGCTCAAAAATCGACGGGGGCAAAATTTTTTTGGCCTTTTTCAAAAATAGCCTAATTCTGCCAAAAAACGCTTTGCCCATATTACCCGTCAAACCCTTAAGTATAGCTTTTATATTAAATTATATCAGTATAAGTCTAATCTTTTTTTACAAAAATATTAAATTTATAGTGACATAACTTAATTTTCTCGTCATAGAACGAAAAAAAATCTCCCAGACTTCATATGGAGCGTCAAATGGGTTCATTAGAAAAAGATACCCTCATTAGGACGAGGGAAGTGGCTTCGATGATCGGAGTTTCCGTGACGACCGTTTATCGGTTAGTCAAAGAGGATTTGCAATTCCCCAAACCGATATCGTTGGGCCCGGCTTTTAAGAGAAAAGTCTGGAGCAAAAACGATATCTACAAGTGGATAACGAAGATCAAATACGGTTCGGCCGTAAACGGCATTAAAGGTCAGCCATGATTTAAGTAAAAACCCAGTCCTTGTTTTTTCGACGTAACCGCCCGCTCGTTTTTTTATGGGGCGATTCGCGCCCAACCGACTCCAATACCCCTCCCCTGTATTTTACTTAAGGCCAAATAAGCTACCTATTTTTTAACCAGGCCCCAGAATTTTCTTGGCCGCCCCGCCACCCTCCCAGGGGCCATGGCGGCGCCGGGCCAGACGGCCGTTTTGGCTGGCCCCTGGGCCTAAACGTATCCTCCCTTCCCAATCCTCTCCAAGCATCCCCATCTTCTTCAATCCTGGCTATCCCTAGCCATCGATAACGCTTTTTATCCCTTATTTGAGTAAAAAATCCAGGGCCCTTATTCCTCGCCCAATGGCCCAAATTCCCCTCTGGCTTTAAACGGCCGCCAAGGCCCCTAGGAGCCCCGGGGCGCTTTGGCAGCCATAAATGTGCCTTTCCCGCAGCCGATGGCCACCGCGGTGCCTTTTTGGCCGTTCGCGGGGCACTTTTCGAGGGGGCTGAGATCGGGAAATTCGTTTCGCCGGGCGGGGGGGTGGAGGTTTGGAGGGGACGGGAAAATAGCCTAAAAATCAAAGCCGGGGTTTTTATCCTTGGGGGGCTCGCCCGGGGGCTCACCCCCCAAGGTTTCTACATGGGGGGTTCGGGGTTACCCCCCTCGCGTAGTTTCTTTAAAATTAATCGACAAGGTAATGCCCATGGCTTTGGGCGGCTTGGGAAAAGGGGCGGCCGAACGGACGGCCCTTAAGGCGGCGTCGTCTAGTTCCCGATAACCGCTACCCGAGCGAACCGATTCGCTACCGGACTTAAGGCCGCCGCTTTCCGTGACCATAAAACTCACCGTGACCACGCCCGTTAAGCCCTTGGACTTGGCTTGGGAGGGATAGACTAGCCGGGAGCGGACCTTTCGGCTTAGCTCCGAAACGTAGCGACGGGTGAGGGTGGCCTCGGACTCGCGGTCCCGGACGGTTTGCCCGGCCTGGGGCGCCCTCTGGGGCCTGGGCGCCCGGTTAGGCCTAGGCGCTGGGGGCTTGGGTTTGGGCTTTTCTTTGGGCTCAACGATGGGATCCGGCTCGGGAATTATCACCGGTTCGGGAATGGGCTCAAGTTCGGCCACGGGTACCGGCTCGGGCTCGACGATCGGTTCCGGCTCCGGTTCAACGGGCATCTCCTCGGCCACGATCTCCTCAAGTTGCCGGTCGCTTATCAGGCCGTAAAGATCCAAGCGCAGCGTTTGCTCCCCCATGGACGAAGATCCCGATAGCGCCCACAAAACGCCCGTGGCCAGCCAAAGGCCTAGGATGGCGGCGTGGGACAAAAGGGAGGCCAGTAAACACGGCCCAAGGCCCACCCGGCTTTGGCTTATTCCCTTGGGCATTTTTCCAAACATCGATAGCTGGTCATGGTTCGTCATCCCCCCTTAGGCCGCGCCGCAGGCTCGCTCCTTACGGCCGCGCGGGGTCCGTAGCTGGTCATGGTTCGTCACCCCCCTTAGGCCGCGCCGCAGGCTCGCTTCTTACGCCCACGCTGGGTCCGTAGGCGGTCATGGTTCGTCATCCCCCTTAGGCCGCGCCAAGGTATCGGTCCTTACGGCCACGCGGGTGAAGTTAAGCTGCCTTAGGGCGTCGGCCACGTCAACGAAACGCTGCAACCTGACGGCCTTGTCGGCCCGAATCACGAAAGCCGTGTCCTTACCAAGGCCCGAAAGGCGCCCCTTCAAAGCCTCAACGCTCACCTCTCCCCCATCGTGAAAGACATTGCCCTGACTGTCTATCTCTATTATTTGGACCATGGCCATGTCCGGTTCCTCGTCGGGGGCGGCCTGGGGCAGGCGTATGGGGATGCGGCCTTGGGCGATAAAACTTGAGGTGGTCAGCACTATGGTCAAAAGCACCAACATGATGTCTATGAAAGGGATCATGTTCAAGCCGTCAATCGGTTTGTCTTCCATGCTCGATCTCCCACCTTAGCGTCAACACCCTAACCCGGCGAAGCAGGTAATTGTAAAGCGTCACCGTGACCAAGGCGACGACGAGACCGGCGGCCGTGGCCTTGAGGGCCAAGGCCAGGCCGATCATGATCTTGCCGGTATCCAAGGAGGCGTCCAAGCCCATGCGATAGAAAGTCAGCATGATTCCCAACACCGTCCCCAAAAGCCCCAGATACGGGGCGTTTCCGGCTATGGAAGCCAAAACGTGAAGGCGGCCGCTTAATTCGAGCTCCAAAACCCGCTTGTCATCGACCGAGGCCACGTTGACGCCCCGGTAATACAACAAG
>JAITLH010000382.1 GCA_031277995.1 Deltaproteobacteria bacterium | reverse complement strand
TTTGATGGCGTCAACTACCAAATCGGCGATTACAAGATTGAGTTGGTTTGGATCGATTCCCAATCCGATCCGGCCAAGGGCAGTAACGCCTATACCGAGGCCATCGAAAAACAGGGCATCGGGGCTTCCTTTGCCAACTGGCATAGCTCGGTGGCCATGGCCATGATGGACATCTGCGCCCAATACAAGATCCCGCACATTCCCGGCTTGGGCGCCTCTTCCATGATTACCGACAAGTTCAACGGGGACAGGGCCAAGTTTAACGGCTATTATCTCAAATCCTGGCCCAACCCGGAAAAGATGTTCCAGGGCTATATCGATTTCGTCGATGAGATTGTCAAATCCGGCAAATGGAAACCCAAGAGCAAAAAGATCGCCCTTTTCGCCGAGGACACCGACTGGGGTCATAGCGCCATGGCGGCCTTTAAGAAAGGTTTTGGTTCCTCGGGCCAATGGGAGATCGTCTCCGAGGATTTATTCCCGGCCACCCAAACCGACTTTTACCAAATGCTGGGCCGCTACAAGAGCCAGGACGTGGCCTTAATCGCGGGCGTCACCACCTACCCGGCCATGGGCGCCTTGGTTAAGCAAGCCGACGAAACCAAACTCGGCGCCTTAATCATCTCCGATCGCTTAAGCGAGGTGGGTAACTGGTACGAGGTTACCGGGAAGTCCTCAAACTACCTTTTGGACATGATGCCCACCCTTTCGACCGAACAGGCCAAGGCCTGGTTTAACACCGTCAAGGAAAAATACAACATCTCCCCAAGCCCCGTGGCCGGCGGCCTTAGCCATGACAGCGCCAAGCTTCTCATAAAAGTCATGAAAAGGGCCAACGAAAAATACGGGGAACTTACCAGCGAGGGAATCGCCAACGTCGTCAGGGACGAAGTGGTTCCCGGCACCTTGACCTTAACGGCCGCCGACGGGGCCGTGATCATGAAGGAATACAAATATACCGAGGAAACCGCTCCCGACCCCTTGGTTGGCCCGGATTACTACTTCTTCCCGATCGTTCAGTGCATGGACGGTCAGGCCTTGGTCGTTTACCCAGAATACGCCAAACAGACCGATTTCCAATTACCCAAATAACCCCCTTCGATTGGCTTGGGCCGCTTTCAGGGGCGGCCCAAGCTTTTGTCGTGACTTAGATTTTCCACCCACCCCACTAAACCCCTTTGGCTTGGCTTGGCCCGCTTTTAGCCGCGGGCCAAACCGCGCCGGGACTTTGTCAAAATTTTTCGCCCGCGAAAAAAGCGGCGCCCCGGCCCATGGACAATGGCCACGGGCCGGGGCGCCAAGGCCGGGAGCGTAACGCCTTCGCGGCGAACTGGAGAAAGCGTATGAAGTTTGTCATGGAAACCGTTGAGCTGAGTAAAAAATTCGGCGAGCTGACGGCGGTGGACGGCATCAGTACCACCTTGGAGGAAGGCCATATCGTTGGCCTAATCGGTCCCAACGGGGCCGGTAAAAGCACCTTTCTAAACTCCATGGCCGGGCTGTTTCCGCCCACCTCCGGTAAGGTGTTTTTCGAGGGAAAAGAATGCACGGGCTTTACCCCGCAACGCATGTGCCATCTGGGCTTGGCCAGGACCTTTCAAATTCCCCAGCCTTTCCCCAAAATGACCGCGCTGGAGACCGTGCTGGTCGCGACCTTGTTTGGGCGCCATGGCCACGCCCGGGAAAACCCGGTTGAGTACGCCAAGTCGCTTTTGGATTTCGTCGAGTTTCCCCTGCCCCCCAAAACGGCTTGCGAGAATCTAAACACCGTTCAGCTAAAGCGCCTCGATCTGGCCCGGGCCCTGGGCAGTAATCCCAAAATGCTTTTTTTGGATGAACTGGCCGCCGGCCTAACCGAGTCGGAAATTTTGGACATGATTGTCCTAACCCGCAAGATTAGGGACCGGGGCATCACCATCCTCATGGTCGAACACATCATGAAACTAATCATCACCGTTTGCGAATACCTCATAGTCATCCAGTTCGGCCGCAAGATCTCCGAAGGGCGGACCGAAAAGGTGGCCCAGGACCCGGTGGTTTTGGAAGCCTACCTGGGGACGGCCAAAAAAAAGGAACCCGAGGGACCAGCCCCAGCCGGCCCAGAGGCGCCCGGGTCAGCCCCAGCCGCGTCAAACGCGGCGGAGCCAAAGCCGGCGGGGCTAGGGGGAGGTGACGGCCATGTTTCTTAAAACCGAGGCTCTGGACGCCGGGTATGGATTTTTGCAAATCCTTCGGGACGTCAACATTTGCCTGGAGGAGGGGGAGTTTTCCTGCCTTCTGGGGCCAAACGGGACCGGAAAAACCACGACCCTTAAGACCATCGCCGGGTTAATCAAACCCATGAAGGGCAAGGTTATCTTTAACGGCCAGGAAATAGGCGGCCTGGCCGGAAACAAAGTCGTGCAAAAGGGCGTGGTCTACGTATCCGAGGCCTTGAATTTATTTACCAACATGAGCGTGCACGATAACTTACTCATGGGGGCCTTTACCGTCAAGGACCATGAAAAGATCAAAAAGCGCCTCGATTACGTCTACGATCTTTTCCAGAGGCTAAAGCAGCGCCATGGCCAGCTGGCCGGAACCATGAGCGGCGGGGAGCGCAAGATGCTGGCCATCGCCCGGGGCCTTATGTCCTACCCCAAGGTGATTTTGGTGGATGAGCCCTCCTTTGGCCTTTCGCCCCAAATGACCGACGTCGTTTTCGACGCCCTGGACGTACTTAATAGGGAGCAAAACCTGACCGTTTTGGTGGTCGAACAAAACGCCACCAAGACCCTGGAAGCCACCAAAAACGGCTACGTCATGGAAAACGGGGTCATCGTCATGTCCGGCGCCAGTAAGGATCTGTTGGCCGACGAGGGGATTCAGAAGACTTATTTAGGTTTGTAACGGCTCGCTAAGGGATTGGGGCAAACGACCCAAAACCTTTTGGCTGGCCGCCAATGGGGAGAGAGAAGTGATCATAAAAAAATTGGTCGATATTTGGAAAAAAACGGGCACGGTGGCCTGCGTCATGCTCCTGGTTTGTCTGGCCTTGACCTTGGGGTCCGCCATCACCAGGGGCCCGTATTTGTTGGTTAACGTGATTTCGGCGGGCTGCATGCTCTCGCTCGTGGCCATGGGTTTGGCCTTGGTTTTTGGGGTCATGAACATCGGCATGTTCGCCCACGGCGAGATGTTCATGATCGGGACGCTGGTCGCGTATTTCGTGGCCTCGCCCTTTCAAAACCTTCTCTATGAAGAGCATCCGGGCCTCATGGTTTACCTGGCCCCGCTTTTGGCGGTCTTGGCCGCGGGCGCCGTGGGTTTCGTGGTGGGCGTCTTGGTCGAGCTTTTATTGTTTAGGCCCTTAAGGAAGCGCACCAAGGGTAATTGGGTCATGAACTCGTTTTTGCTCACCGTGGGTTTGGGCATCATTTTGGTAAACGGCCACCAGATCATTTTTGGGGCCAACTACAAAGCCATTACCAAATACCTCCCCGGCGGCGCCGTGGACATTTTAGGGGTTTACGTCTCCCCGGATAGGTTGGCCGCGATCATCATCAGTTTCCTCGTGGTCATAGGTTTCTGGCTTTTCATGTCCAAAACCAGGCTAGGCACGGCCGTCAGGGCCGTCAGCCAAGACGAAACCGGCTCCCTAATGGTCGGAATCGATCTGCCCCTGATTTTTACCCTAACCATGGCCATTAGCTGCGGCTTGGCCGCCGTGGCCGGGGCGACCTTGCATTTCATGTATCCATCCTACCCCAGCGTGGGCCTGGAGCCAACCTATCTGTCTTGGTTCGTGGTTATTTTGGTGGGCTTGGGTAACACCACCGGGGCCATGATCGGCGCCTTCATGGTGGCGCTTTTTAAGGTCCTGACCGTCGAGTACGTGGGTTCGGGTTGGGATCACGTGGTCCCCACGGCCCTAATCATGCTCATCTTGATCTTTAAGCCCAGCGGCATTTTTGGTTCCGCCGTCCGCTCCAAGGTGGATCAGTGAGCCGACCAGACGGGTTCGCCTTTGGGCCGTCCCCAGCGAATCGGCCCCGGTTTGGCCAAGATGGTTTAGCCTAGAAGGTTTGGGCAGGCCGCCTTTGGGGGCCTGGGCCATTGACCGTTTTTTGAGTAGTTTAGTGAGGTAGATTAAATGGAATTGTTAAAAAACAAGGACGTGCTTAGTCCTTTCTCCCGCCAGCTCCACAAAATATGCATGACTCCCCTGGGGCTCGCCGGCCTAGTGTTTCTGTTGGTGGTTCCGCTCATTCCCGGCGTTAACGCCGAATACATAATGCGCTGGCTAACCCTGGCCGCCTATTTCGCCGCTTGCACGATTATTTTCGACTTTACGGCCGGCTTTATCAATATCGTCAACTTTGGTTTCATGGCCTTTTGCGGCGTGGGCGCCTATTGTTCGTCCCTTTTGGTCATAAAATTTGGTTTTAGCCCCTGGCTGGGGATGATCGCCGGTGGCCTACTTTCGGGCCTGGTTGGCTTATTCACCGGGGTCATTACCCTTAGGCTAAGGGGCATCTTCGCGGCCTGCCTTACCTGGTTTGTGGGCTTGGCCCTGATGGGCCTTTGCACGAAACTGATTTTCCTAACCCGCGGCCAGTCCGGTCTCTCGGTTCCCAAACTTTTCGAGAGTTCTTCGAACATCCCCTATTACTACACCATCGTTGTTGGGATCCTGATTTGCTTTATGATCTGCTCGTTTTTGGTGCGCTCCAAAATGGGCCTGGCCTTTAAGGCCATCGGCCAAAACATGGAAGCGGCCCAGACCTCGGGCGTAAACCCGGTCTACTACCGGGTGGTCAATTTTGTCATAAGCTGTACCCTGGCCGGGGTCCTGGGCGGCTTTTACGCCCACTACATCGGCATTTTGACCCCGGACATTCTCCACACCTCCAGAACCATGGAAGTTTTGGCCATATCCTACATCGGCGGCCGCGGTTCCCTATGGGGTGGGGTTTTCGCCGCCATGCCGCTCATGATTGGCATGGAATTGGTCCGCTCGTCGTCTTCCGACCTCCCCGGCATTCACCTGATGATTTACGGCGTTTTGTTGATTATCGTCATGATTTACTTTCCCGGGGGCATAGCCGCTGAATACTACTCCCTTATTGAAAAACTTAAAAACATAAAACTGGTCCAATGGGCCACCAGCTGCCGCGTCAACGATTGATTGGGACCCACGGTCCGTCCAGGCCCATGGGCCCTAACTGGCCCATAGCCCTGGGTCAGTTAGGCCCATAAGCCAGCCAATGACTTAAACGGGGAAAGAAAACGCAGATGTTTTACGAGAGAATCCAAAAGTTTTCCCAGTCGGAGCTTTCGCTCATCCATGAGGCCTCGATGGAAATTTTGGCCAAAAATGGCCTGGTTTTCGCCGACGCCGAGACCTTGGATACGTTTAAGTCTAGGGGCTTCGCGGTTGAGGGCAAAAGGGTGCTTTTTACCGAAAGGCAAATTTTGACGGCCTTGGAAACGGCCCCGGACCGCTTTAAGTTTCAGGCCCGAAATCCCCAAAAATCGCTCTGGATTGGCGGCGAGGATTACGCCCTGGCCCCAACCTATGGGCCCCCCTTTGTCGTTGACGCGAAAGGGCGGCAAAGCGCTGGGACCATGGCCGATTACGAAAAGGCCGTAAAATTGGCCCAGACCTCGGAGTTCGTGGATTTTAACGCCTTTAAGTACCTGGCCCCCGGAGACGTCCCGGCCGAGACGTCCTATCTGGACATGGTTAGGGCGGCCCTGGTTTTGAGCGACAAGCCCTTGATGGGCGGGACCGACGGGAAAACGGGCTCGGAAAACACCATGAAACTTATGGACCTGGTGTTTGGGAAGGAGTTCGTCGATTCAAACGCCGTCACCATGGGTTTGATTAACCCCCTTTCGCCCTTATCCTACGCCCATGAAATGTCCGGGGCCATCATGGCCTACGCCCGAAGGCGCCAACCGGTCATCATCCACAACATGATCATGGCCGGGGCCTCGGGGCCCATAAGGCTACCTGGTTTAATGGCCATAGTTAACGCGGAGATTTTGGGCGGAATGACCTTGGCCCAGCTGGTGGGCCCGGGCACCCCGGTAATTTACGGCTCCAATTCCTGCCCCATTTTCATGAAAACGGGCGGGGCCGAGATAAGTAACCCGCAATCGTTGTGGGTCTGTTCGGCGGTAAACCAACTGGCCCGTTATTATCGCCTGCCTAGCCGAACCGGCGGGGCCGTGACCGACGCCCATATCCCCGACGCCCAGGCCATGGCCGAAAGCGCCATGACCTTAATGGTCACGGTAATGGCCGGGACGAACCTAATATTGCACGCCTTTGGCCAGCTGGGCTGCTTTATCGGCTTTTCCTTCGAAAAATGGATCATGGACGAGGAACTTTGCGGTTACATGCGGAGCCTATCCAGAAAATTCGAGATAAGCCGCGAAAGCCTGGACGTGGCCGCCACGATTGAGGTCGGAAGCGGCGGGACTTTTTTAACCAGGCCCGAAACGGCCAAGCTTTGCCGCAAGGCCTTTTACGCCCATAAGCTTTTTAACAAACACGACGAGGCCGGCTGGCGTAAGGAAGGCGCCCTGGAGCTCGTGGCTAAGGCCCAAAAAATCATCGAACGGCGGCTGGGCGATTACCAAGCCCCGGATCTTCCCCCCGCCCTGGTTAAAGACCTGGACGCTTTGGTCGAAGCCTTAAAAGCCTCTCACCATTAGGCCATTAAGTTATGGGCGGGCCCGGTCTCTTAAAGGCCCGCCTGGCTTGGCCCCGGGCCAGGTCCCAAACTAGTCTGGAGGGGGAGCGAAATTTATTTGCGCAAATAATTTTTGCGGCGGGGAAAAAATGGCAAAGAAATTTTGCGCTCCCGGGCAAGAAAATAGATTCAATCAATAAATCATTAAAACATATAATTAAAAACTTAAAAACTCCGATAATCGTAAATTTTTAACCTATCCTACTTATCCCTTATTAGTCTTGATTGGCCCTAATTGGCCAGAAAATGAAGCCCCCGCAATAAATATTGGCGGGG
>JAITLH010000325.1 GCA_031277995.1 Deltaproteobacteria bacterium | reverse complement strand
AAAGTAAGCTTACGGCGAAGCGCCCGTCCTGGCCCAGCGTCACCACGGCCGGGTCGGTTTTTTTGTCTTTGATTAGGGGCGCGATTATCCTAACGACCAGCCCCGTGGCGGCCACGATCACGTGGGCGCGAAAATCCCCAAAGCGCTCGCTTAAGGCGTCTTTTAGGCTCGAGAAACCCGGCCCCGGCCCGCTTAACCTCTCGGGCAAAAACAGTTCAAAACCCAGGCCCCGGGCGATCTTCTCCCCCAGCTCGGCCCCCCCGGCCGTGAGCGCCCACACGGCCGCCTGGGCCTTGGCCCCCGGCCCATTGGTCCCACGCTCGCTTTGTTCTTTGCGCCCCTGGCCTTGGGCCTCCCCGTTTTCTTCCATGGGTATTTAGCCTTATTGGTTTTTCTTGGTTTCGGTGGCCTTTCGGTGGGCGTGGCCGAATTTGGGGTCGTAGAGTTTTGATTTGGGGGTCGGTAGGCCGCTTTTGAGGGCGGCCAGGGCCGGGCCGGCCAGGATTAGGGCGTGGCGATCGAGGCCATGCTCGTTAAGGGTTTGGGCCAGTTGGCCGGGGGTGGTCCAATGGGTTTGGCCGTCGGGCCAGCCGACCCGGTAGCAAACGGCCACGGGGGAATTTTCGCCAAAGGATTGGGTGAGGGTTTTGGCCACTTCTAGGCCTTGGGCCGCGGAAAGGTACAGGGCCAGGGAGGTTTGGTGCTTGGTCAGGGCCAATAAGTCCTCGCCTATGGGCATGGGCGTTCGGCCGGCGATTCGGGTCACGATTAAGGTTTGGGTAATTTCGGGAATGGTAAACTCCAAACCAAGTTCGGCCGCGGCCGCCGTGGCCGCCGTCACCCCGGGAATGACCCGGTAGGGGACCTTGGCTTTTTTTAGGAGGGCGAACTGCTCGTGGACGGCCCCGTAGAGGCTGGGATCGCCGGTATGGAGCCTTACCACCCTAAGGCCCTCATGGTAGCCGGAAACGAGCCTTTCGACTATTTGGGTAAGGTTTAGGGGGGCGGAATCGACCACCTGGCAATCTTTCTTTTTTACCTTTAAAAGATCGAGGTTTACCAAAGACCCGGCCACCACGATCAAGTCGGCCTCCCGCAAGGCCTTTTGCCCGGCCACGGTAATTAGTTCGGGATCCCCGGGGCCCGCGCCCACGAATAAGATTTCGCGTTTTTTGTTTTCTAAAGTCATGGCCTATTAGCTCGGAATTTTAGCCTTAATCAAAAAGACCGGGTTTATGGGTTTTAAAAAAAAGCTGCCGACCAGGGGCTCGCCCCTTGAGGCAAAAATCTGGGTCACGCTCAGGGGAAGCTTGGCCTCCGAAAGGCAGGAAATGGCCGCGTCGAGGCTATCCAACCTTACGACGGCGGCGACGACGACGCCCCCCGGGGCCAAAAAGCCCAATACGCCCCTTAGCGTGGCCTCAAGTTCAATCCCCCCGCCGCCCACGAAAACCCGATCGGGCCTGGGTAAATCGGGCAGCGTTTCCAAGGCGCGGCCTTCGACGATCTTGACGTGGGCCGCTCCGTATCTGGAGCGATTCTCCCGGGCCTGGGCGGCCCTGGCCGGGTCCTTTTCCACGGCCAGGATTTGGCCGTGCCGAAGTAGCATGCCGGCCTCCAGGGCGACCGAACCCGAGCCGCAACCCAGATCCCACAACGTTTCCCGGCCCGAGAGTTCCAAAAGCCCCAAAACGGCGCCTCTCACTTCGCTTTTGGTAATTAGCCCGGCCTGGTGGTCATAGGCCGATTCCGCCGCGCCCAAGGTCAAGACCTCCGGCGGCTTGGTCCTTTCCAAAACCGCCAAATTTAGCGCCTTAAACTTGGTTTTTTGGGCCTGGGCCAAATCGCCCGACCAGACGGCCTCCCCGGCCAGTCCCAGTTCTTGGAAAACGGCCATCTTCCAATTCGTCTGGCCCCTTTCGATTAGCCCCTCGGCCAGGCGCCCCGGGTTATTTTTGGCGTCGGTATAAACGGCCACGAAGCCCGAGCCGCCCGTTTGCCCGGCCCTAAATATGGCCGAAAAAAAGGGCGCGAAATCCTGCCGCCCGTGGAGGGAGACGACCTCGGCCCCGGCCCAACTGACCCCCAGGCGGGCGAAGGCCTTTTGGACCGTGGTCGCGGCCGGTTTCATGGTGACCTCATGCCCGGCCAAGGCCTTGATTACCCTGGCCCCCAGGCCAAAAAAGTTGGGATCCCCGTCGGCCAACACGACCGCCTCGGCCAGGTCGTGTTGGCCGCCTTGGCCGGCCAGTTCAGCTTGGCCAGCTTGGTCAGCCTGGTCTAAATGGGATTTGACCTCTTCTAGCCAATCGCCCAGGCCCTTATTTAAAGGGATCGTCCTAACCCCTTCACCCAAATACCCCAAAACCGGCTTAAGTAACCTCTCGGGCCCGGCCACGAGTTTGGCTCTGGCCAAAAGCCCCAAGGTTGCGGGACCCAGATCCCCGGGATCGTCAAGGCCCAGTATGGTCACCCTGGCCCTTTTGGGCCCCGGCTTTATGGGAGCGATTTTTTCCAAAACCCACCTCAAAAAAAACGTAAAATTAAGGGTTTTTTGCCCAAAAAACCTTTATCCCCGGCAAAATTCCTGGGCCAGGATCGTCCCGTCAAAATCAAAGACGGTTACCCAGAGTTTTGGCCCGGGACCGGCATGGCCGCGGGCCGAGGCGAGAACTTTTTTGGCCACGATGGGGATGAGGTCTAGGGACTTATGGTTTTTCAGGATTTCCAAGGCGGCCAGGGCCGTGGGCGCGGCGGCGATTTGGCCGTGGGCCTCCGGGTTTAGGCCGTTTAGCCAACCGGCCAGCTTGCCCAAATCCATGTCGTTGTGATGGGCGTGGGTATAGGGGTAGTTCGCGGCTTGTTTTACGGCTTTGCCGAAAAACTCGGCCAGGCCAATGGTTTCAAAACCATGCTTGACGGCCAGGTTAAGGCCCACGCGAAAAAAATCGGCGATCTGGACGAAGGCCGATTCGTTTAGATCCGGTCTCATTTTTCTGGCCAGGCCCTCGCTTCTTCCGCCCGTGGATAGGACCACCTCGACCGAGCCGTTGGCTTTGGCCACCGACAGGGCGCTATCGATCGTGGCCACGTAGGCTTGATGGGAAAAGGGTTTTACCAAACCCGTGGTCCCCAAAACCGACAAACCCCCCACTATGCCAAGGCGCGGGTTTAGGGTTTTAAGGGCCAGTTTTTCCCCGTCCCTGATGGAGATCCTGGCTTCCAGCCCCTGGCCGGATAGAAAGGGAAACAAATTTTGGTTTAGCATCGCTCTGGGGACGGGATTGACCGCCCATTCCCCCACCGGCAAAACCAAACCCGGTTTGGTCACCCGGCCCACCCCGTCATCGCCCACGATGGTTAGGCCCATTTCGGCGGCGGGTTTTAAAAGTACCGAAATCCTGGCCCCGTTGGTGACGTCGGGATCGTCCCCGCCATCCTTAACCACGGTCACCTTGACCCCATCGCCCCCCAACCTCTCGGCCTCGGCCAGCTTGACGATAAGTTTTTTGTCCTGGGGTAAAAGTATTTCCACCTCGTCCGGGGGCCGCCCGGTTTCCAGGAAAACGGCCGCCCCCAAAGCCGCGGCCGTGGCCGCCGAGCCGGTGGAAAAGCCCCAGCGCAGTTTTTTGGTTTTTCGCCCAATGACTTGGCTGGCGTTTTCGGGCTTTTGGCTTAAGGGCTCGGACATGGGGCGCTTCTCCGGCCTCGAATTTTTCCAAACGAAAAAAGACCGCTAAAAAATAAACCGCGAAAAATTTTTACCCAACCGCCGTAACGGCCATAACCAAGGCCTTTTTGGCCAAATCCCAAAAAAAATTCTTTTTTTACAAATAACCCGGCCGATGACCCCAAAAAATTTCGCCCCGCCCCTCGGCCGCCCCGGCGGGCGCGAAATCCCAGACCTGAGCCCGGCCAAAAACCGCCCCAAGAACGCCCAAAAATGGCCCCGGACGGCCTTCCTTGGGCCAATGGCCCCCCACAATAGGGGGGAGGGCGTCCAAGGCCTCCCAGGGCCTTTAAACGGGTTTGGCGATTACCCAGGACTTGCCCGTCAAAAAACGCCCTCAAAAACCCGGCGCCGATCGCCTTTCCGGCCAGATACCTTTTCAATTGTATATTTTTATAACTTAATTATCAAGGAGTCAAAAATGGGGAGACAGAAAGATTACCCAATAATATGAAGTTTGGTATTTTTATCATTTAATATTTTATACATATCGATTAACGTCTAAATAAAATTACCAAATATCTTGATTACACTAGCCAAAGGCCCTTTCCCTAAACCCCTTAAAACATATTTAGCGGTTATTAAACGAAATTTCCCTCGCGGTAAATTTTGGCTCCCCCGGGCGCCAAAAAAAATCCCTGGGGCATAAAAAATTTTATCGATCCCTAAAAAAAATTTTAACTTCCGGCCGGCCATTGGGTAAAAAGGCCACGCCATCGTAGCGCCCATCGTTTGGGCTATCCTAGCGAAATCCAAGGCGATAAATAAAAGCGTTATCACTCACATGATTAAATGATCACGATAAACCATATTTGACCGTGTGGTTTAAGAACTTTAAAAAGGCCAAATCA
>JAITLH010000329.1 GCA_031277995.1 Deltaproteobacteria bacterium | reverse complement strand
TCACCGAATCTCCAGGCCATCACATAATCCATTAAAATTATTCCAAAATACAGTTTAGCCGTGGTATAAATCGTAAGGGTCAAACGATGAAAAGCTTATGGTCCCTTTAGAGTTCGTATAGGACATGTCATGCGGGCCCCGATTCTTTTTGTCAAATCCCCCTTAAACTAACCCTGAACGGCTAACCCTTAAGTCCATTCCTTAATTCAAAAACCAGATACCCTATACAGAATTAACCGTTAACGGTCAAATTTGCCCCTTAACGGGGTTCGTTTGTCAGGTTGGGTACTCCACCCCACTTTGGTCAATGGTTCCGAAGCGCTTCTATCCCACTTAGTGGCGCCTAGGGCAAATCATGAGATCCCACGTTTATTTCCGATAAATCTCTCCTTAATCAAAGCTTTTCTGGTTCCAATTATTTTTTTCTCATGGCCCTTAAGGTTACCTAGGCGCGCGCGAAAGGACCGTTGGACCGGCTCGAGGCGGACGGGGCTTGATTAGGGACCAAAAAAAACTCTGGAGATATTTTTTAAAAGGGCCTATACTTATGTCGCCAAGATAGATTTTTGGATTGTCTTTTTTGGCCAGTCCCATTAATTGATAATTTTTATTTTGGAGGTAGGTCGGATGTTGAGATTATTTTTGGCGATGTTGGTTTTCGGCCTGGTCGCGGTTTTGGCCCAGGTAAGCTTGGCCCAGGATGGTTTTCAAGGCCCCGCGGAGGTTAACCCAGGGGGAGGTTTTACCGGGCCGGGAATTGGCGCCGACACGGTCGAGCAAGCCATTCGCCATAAGACCGATTCTCACGTTGTGCTAAGGGGACAAATAGTTCGTTCTTTAGGAAAACATTTGTATCTTTTTAAGGATGCCACGGGTGAAATAACCCTTGATATAGATGATTATAAGTGGAACGGACTAAACGTAACCCCAAACGATACCGTAGAAATTAGAGGCTATTTACACACTTTCATGTCCAATAGAAGGGGCATAGTTGACGTTAAATACATTAGCAAGGTAAATTAATTTTTTAACCTCAGTGTTTTTAGACGCTGAGAATAATGGCATGATTTTTAATTAAACTGCCATCTAACTAAGTGGCGTTATTCGCGTAACCGTTTGGTTGCCCCCAGGACGCCTGGCCGATTGTCAAAGGGCCTTTCCGGCGACGTACTGGGCCAAATTACGACCCAAAAGAAAAATTCTTGTAATTTTTTTTAAACCGTCCTATACTCGCGTTGCCAATGGGCACTTTTTAGTTTGTTTTTTAACCATTCCCGTTGGGCGGGAAACATTTTATTTGGAGGTAAGTTTTATGATGAAATACGTTTTGCCGATTTTGATCTTTGGCCTATTGGCTTTATCGCCCCAGCTAAGCTTGGCCCAGGATGGTGGTTTTCAAGGCTCGACGGTCGCCAAACCCGGGGGCGGTTTTACCGGACCGGGACTTGAAGTGGTGACGGTCGGGGAAGCCCTTCGCCAAGGGGATGACACTCCCGTTATCCTAAAGGGGCAAATTGTTCGTCATCTCGGAAAAGACAGGTATCTTTTTAGGGATGCCACCGGTGAAATTACCGTCGATATCGATGACGATAAGTGGAACGGATTAAACATAACCCCAAACGATACCATAGAAATTAGGGGCGAGGTTGACAAGGACTGGACAAGTATCGAAATTGACGTCGATTCCGTCGCCAAAATAAGCTAATTTCTCTTCTCCCGGTGTCTTTGGGCGCCGGGAGCGCTTTTAAAATTACTGGCGTCTTTAAACTCCCCAAAAATTTAATCTTCATAAAAAATTTTCTTTAAAAATTAAAATAAACGATTCTCTGTGCTACATTAAGCTGATATTTTAAGTATATTTGTCGATTAAGTTACTTATTTTTTACAAATTATAAAGTCTTAATTTTTTTATATTTTTTAAGCTTTAAATAACTGAACCAAAAAGTATACGTTCTAAATAATTAATAGATTAAACTTACCAAAAAATTCCATGTCGCGAAATAATGGATTTTGGGGATAGAATCGTAATTAATTGATTGATCCTTGACCGGACCGAGTCGTGAAACGACTTCATCGCGGACATGCCTATATTAAAACTTTTTGCGATAACGTAATTAAAAATATCCTATAAAATAACGAAGTAAAATGATAAATGTTTCTCTATATTCAAAAAATTTATAACCATGATATTTTTTTTTACAAAATAATATCTTAACAAAGGACATGTTTTATGGATAACTCAGATGTTAGAAAATTAAAACATATAATTATGTATTGTAGAAAAATTAAAGATATTTTATCTAAAGTTAACGATTCTTTTTTTGTTTTTAAAAATGATTGGGTTTACCAAGATTCAATTTCGTTTTCTATACTCAAAATAAATTCGTTAATTCAAGGTCTTTCCCAAGAATTTATCGATCAAACCCTAGAACATATACCATGGGACGAAATCATGGCTTTGGGAAAGAGAATTATCGGCGATTATCTGACCCTTGACCGGATCGAGTTGTGGAACGCCGCCTCAAAGGACATACCTAAATTGCGATCTTTTTGCGGCATCGCGATAAAAAATAACCAACCCCAGCCCAATGAGAATATGAACTAGTTTGGCCTAGGTCACCGTTTTTGAGCATAGGGGTAAGTTCATTTAGTTTAAAATCTTTTGTTTTATTTAAAACTTAAGAATGTTATGTATTATTTTTTCTTTTTTATCATGTTAGCTCTATTTATGAGTTATAGGTTTTTAAAAGGCGAAAAACAGTACCCAACTAAGACCAAAAGTAATCACTTTTCTAACGCTCGCCAGCGTTATTTCTTGGTCTCATTTTTTGGCCAAGGCTCTTTTCTTGGCCGCCGCGGCTTATGGCCGGAGCGTTTTTTGTCTCAAAATTCCCAAATTAGGGCGGGAACTCTTTTGGCCGTAAATTAAAAATACCCCTTAATCGTCTATTTATTTGATTTTGCCCTGTAATTTATTCTTAAGATTCAACATATCTGGCTTTAACGTAGAAAATTGATTTGTTTTTATCGGTTTGTTACTTTTTTTATGTTTATAATGTTCTAAGTTTTTTAAAAAGAATTAATTTTTAATTTATTTTTTGATCATGCTTGTTTAATTTTTTGTTTGGCTAATTTTTTAACAAAAGAACTTAAACGCGTTAACGAGCAAACTCAAAAGTAACCCCTTTTCCTTCCTTTTAAAGTCGTCAAGCTCAAAAACTGGCTATGGACATCGTCGGCATAATGAGCTATTATACTTGATGGTCTACTTTTTCCCTGGACTTCTAGCCTTAAATTCCTTAGATTCAACGATTTTTGACTCTGACCGCGGCTGGAATCGTTAAGCTGGCCGGTAGTCGGATTTTTTTGCCTTGGGTTTTAGGCGATATATCGGGTTTTTTGATGGGTTGTCCAAAGGGAAGCGTTGGCGATAAGCGTTTTTGAATTCGCTGGTTTTGGGACTGTCCGCCGGATTGTTGGGGGGCTTGGCCGGGACTGTCCGCCTGGATTGTTAGGGGGCCTGGCCGGGGCTGTCCGCCGGATTGTTGGGGGGCTTGGCCGGGGCTGTCCGCCGGGATTGTTGGGGGGCTTGGCCGAGGCTTTGCCGCCGGGATTTTTGGGGTTTTTGGCGGGCTTTTTTGGGGCTTTTTTTATTTTTAGGATTCGGTAGGCCGTTTGGGCCAAGTGAGCTCATGAAACGTTCCTTTGAACTGGTAAGCGAGTTTACCCCGCAGGGGGATCAGCCTGAGGCCATAGCCAGGTTGGTGGATAATTTAAGGGACGGGGCCCCGGCGCAGGTTTTGTTGGGGGTGACCGGGTCCGGAAAAACCTTTACCATGGCCAACGTCGTGGCCGAGGTGGGGCTGCCGACGCTGGTTTTGGCGCCCAATAAGACTTTGGCGGCCCAGCTTTATGGCGAGTTTAAGTCGTTTTTTCCCCATAACGCCGTGGAGTATTTCGTCTCGTATTACGACTATTATCAGCCGGAAGCCTACATTCCCAATTCCAACACCTATATCGAAAAAGTCAGCCAGGTTAACGAAGCCATTGACCGGATGCGCCATTCGGCCACCAAGATGCTTTTTGATCGTAACGACGTTTTAATCGTGGCCTCGGTCTCGTGCATATACGGCTTGGGCTCGCCGGAATCCTATCAGGCCTTGATGCTGGAGTTGGCCGTCGGTTTTGAGATGGAACTGAGAAAGGTCCTTTCGAAACTCGTGGAAATGCAGTATGAACGCAACGATTACGATTTTCACCGGGGGGTTTTTAGGCTTAGGGGCGACGTGTTGGAGATTTTCCCGGCCTATGAGGAAGACGAAGCCGTGCGGGTGGAATTTTACGGCGACGAGGTGGAACGGATCTCGCTTTTTGACCCCCTGACCGGAAAAACCATTAAAAGCCAAAACGGGATTACCGTTTATCCCGGGAGCCATTACGTCACCACCCGCCAGAACCTGGAAAGGGCCATGGCCGACATTAAGATCGAGCTCGAGGAAAGATCCCAGGAGCTTTTGGCCCAGGGCAAATTATTGGAGCACCAAAGGTTAAACGAGAGAACCAATTTCGACCTGGAGATGATGAAAGAACTGGGCTTTTGCCACGGGATAGAAAACTATTCCCGGCATCTGACCGGGCGCTCCCAGGGCGAGCCGCCCCCGACTTTGTTGGACTATTTTCCCAAGGATTTTTTATTGATCGTCGACGAGAGCCACATCGCCGTCCCGCAAGTGAGGGCCATGTTCCATGGGGATCGCAGCCGCAAAACCACTTTGGTCGAGTATGGCTTCAGGCTCCCCTCGGCCTTGGACAATCGCCCTTTGACCTTTGACGAGTTTAACGATCGTTTAAGCCAAGCCATTTACGTTTCGGCCACCCCGGCCGAGTATGAGCTTAACGTTTCAAACGGGCTAGTGGCCGAACAAATCATTAGGCCCACCGGCTTAACCGATCCGCCCATGGACTTTAGGTCGGCCACGGGCCAGGTGGACGATCTTTTTTTCGAGATAAAAAAGCGCGTGGCCAAGGGCGAAAGGGTCTTGGTCACCACGCTTACCAAGCGCATGAGCGAAGACTTAACCGAGTATTTGTTTGAGCGGGGCATCAAGGTTCGCTATCTCCATTCGGACATAAAGACCATCGAGAGGGTCGAGATTTTAAGGAATTTACGTTTGGGCGAGTTTGACGTCTTGGTGGGCATAAATTTACTTAGGGAGGGCTTGGATCTGCCCGAGGTGTCGCTCGTGGCCATACTGGACGCCGACAAAGAGGGTTTTTTAAGATCGGCGCGCTCGCTTATCCAAACTTGCGGCCGGGCCGCCAGAAACGTTTCCGGGCAAGTCATCCTCTACGCCGACAAGGTCACCGCCGCCATGGAGGAAGCCCGAAACGAGACCCAGAGGCGCAGGCTCAAACAGATGGAGTATAACCGGGAACATGGCATTACCCCCGCTTCCATAAAGAAAAACATCGAGGGACTGGCCGCTTCCATTTGGGAGGCCGATTACCCGACCGTGCCCAAGGATAGGCCAAAAGGACCTGGCCAGGAAATACAGATCGAGGAGATACCGAAAATTTTAAAAGCCCTGAAAAAAGACATGCGGGAAGCCGCGAAGAATTTGGAATTTGAAAAAGCCGCCCAAATCCGGGACCGCATCAAGGCCCTGGACGAAACGGCCTTGGCCTTGGGTTAGGTGCCCTTATGCTTAATTGGAAATACCGGACCAAAGACGGGGAATTGGCCAAGGCCTTGGCTTTGGAACTCAAAAAGCCCCTACGGTTTGGCGAATATTTGGTGGGCCGGGGTTTTAAGAGCGCCGAGGAGGTCAGAAACTTCGTTAGGGTTTCTTTAAGTTCCCTGCCCGATCCCATAAGCATGCCCGGCATGCCCAGGGCCGTGGAACTTCTTTTGGAGGCCAGAAAAACCCAAGCCCGGGTGGCCATCAGCGGCGACTACGACGTGGACGGCCTTACGGCCACGGCCCTTTTAAAAAGGGTCTTAAGCGCTTTGGGTTTTAACGTCATGACCCGCATCCCCCATCGCCTGGACGAGGGCTATGGCTTTTCCGCGGACGCGGTTAGGGAACTCCACTCCCAGGGCGCTTCCTACGTCGTTACCGTCGATAGCGGGGTTTCGGACGTCGAGGCCGTCATGGTGGCCGACATTTTGGGCATGAAGGTCGTCATAACCGATCACCACCAGCTCCCCCCCACCTTGCCAGAGGCGGCGGCCATCATAAATCCCCATCTGGGCGGCGGCTGGGAAGATACCGAGCTGGCCGGGGTGGGCGTGGCTTTTATGTTGGCCTGGGCCCTTCGCAAAGAAATCGTCGGCAAAGGCGCCAAGGAAGGCGCCGGGGAAGAGGCCAAGGAAAGCGCCGGGCAAGGCGTCGGGGCCGGGCAAGGCGTCGGGGCCGGGAAAGTCGTCGGGGCTGGGAAAGTCGTCGGGGCTGGGAAAGAAGCCGGAAAAGGCGTCGGGAAAGAAGCCGGGGAAGACGCGGGCGAGGCCGGGAACCTAAATTTCGTCGAGCATCTGGCTTTGGTGGCCCTGGGCACCATCGCCGATCTGGTCCCCCTAAAGGGCCACAACCGCGTATTGGCCCAACAAGGCCTTAAATTTCTCATGTCCTCGGAATGGCCGGGCCTTTACGCCCTGAGGCGGACCCTTAACCTCGATACCCAGATCCGGATCTCGGCCAAGGACGTCGCTTTTAAACTGGCCCCAAGGCTTAACGCCGCCGGGCGCATGGGCAGCGCCCAACCGGCCCTGGACGTCCTATTGACCCAGTCCATGGATGAAGCCAAAAAACTGGTCGAGGAACTTGAAGCCATAAATCGGGTTCGCTTCGACACCCAGGGCCGCTTGTTGTCGGAAGCCTTGGAGATGTTGGAACTCGAACACATGGACACCGACCGGACCGTGGTTTTGGCCAAGGAAGGCTGGCCCAAAGGCCTTTTGGGTCTGGTGGCCTCAAAGGTGGGCGAAAAAATCGGAAAACCAACCATCATGCTAAGCATAGAAAACGGCGTGGCCGCCGGGAGCGGCCGGACGGTTGGCTCCTTTAATCTCTTTCAGGCCCTGTCCAAGGTCCGGGATCTTTGCCTGTCCATGGGCGGGCACTCCCAAGCCGCCGGGCTTAAACTGGAAGTTAAAAACCTGCCGGCCTTTAAGCGGGGTTTTGAATTGGCCTCATTGGACCAGAGCTGGAAATGGGGACACGGCGAACTCATGGTTGACTTGGTTACGAACTTAACGGAACTAAACGTCCTTGGTGACAATTTCGCCGTGCTTGAACCTTTCGGACAAGGGAACCCGGCCCCAATCATTGTGGTAAAAAACCTAAACGTGCTAAGATCGGTGGTCCTTAAAGGCAATAGGCTTGACCTAAGGCTGTCGGATGGTTTACAAAGGTTAAACGCCTTTGGTTTTAACATGTCCCACCGGATTACGGACGTCACCAAGGTGGTTGACGTGGTTTTGGTTTACGAACCGGATTTAAGCCTAAACGGAAACGTTTGGCGCTTGTTGGATTTTAGGGCCGCCAAAGAACCAAGCGAGGGCCAAACGGACTAGGGGCCGGGCTTTTGGCGGGTTGGGTTTTGGCGTGGCGGCCTTTGGCCGCGGCCGCGGGGCTGGATTTTTTTAAAAAAAAGTAAATTTTGATTAAACGTTGAAATTATTGACATTTTTTTAGCCGTAAGGCCTAATTTTATTTACCTAACGTAAAGGCTAAAATATTGATTTTACAACATTTATTTTAAGGGACGATAAATTTTAGCTAACGTTTTAGTAATGTAATGATTTTTTTAGCCAATGGGTAAGAGAAAAACATTAATTAAAATAACGTATGAGTTATTTATAAGATTTTTGTTCGCCAAAGGTAACTTAAATATTTTTTTAAGTGCTTAACGTTAAACATAGAGAAAAATTTCATGAACTTTTTACTTGGCCAAGTTTTTTAAGTTGAGCTTTTTAAGCCGGGTTTTTTAAGCCGGGTTTCGCGCGGACTTGAAGTAACTTTGGTCAAATAAAAGGCCTAAAAAAAGCAAAGGGCGATTTCATTGACATTAATCGTAAGGAAAACTATGTAACATAGATACTTTTTTTTACTTTATCTGGTATGATTTTTTTTATTATATCTTGATTATATCATTATGATCAAAGATAAGTCATTATAACGTTTCAGTATTTTTACTATAATGTTATTTGATAAATGATCTAAGATGTCGTAATGATTATTTTTTTAACAAAAAAAAATATACAGGAGGACAGGTAATTATACTATGTCAAATTATGGAGGAAACACCAGCATGGCGGAACAAGAATTGAATAACGAGGCCGTCTTCTCGATATTGCTTCACATCGTTTTGGTGTCCAAGGATCGCCAGAACGTGTTTAGGGGCGAAATCAAGATGAAACTTCGGGACGTCATCCGGGACATCTGCCAGGAACAAAGGGTGGAAATCTTGGAAGGGAACATCTCTTCCGATCACGTCCATTTGAAGGTCTCGGTCGCGCCCAAGGTCAACATCAATAAGTTCATCTTGCTACTAAAGGGCAAAACCACCTACACCCTCTTTAGCAATTTCGAGAAGCTCCGGATTAAATACCACAACCGGCATCTGTGGGCCAAGAGCTGCTTTTGTTGCAGCTGCGGCGAGGTGTCCAAGGAGAAGATCGAGGGCTACTTGGACAGCCTGACCCCGGTCGCCGAGGAAACCGTCACCGAAGAGACTCCCTGGTAATTCAAAACCCAGTCGGGGGTTTAGGTTACTCTTTTAGCGCTTTTGATTGGCCCTAGGACGGGTGTTTGTTTTTTTAAGGCATAATGGACGTTCGTTTTGCGATTAAAACGAATTATGGCCTGAAAAAACTAAATAAATTCTTGGGTTTGGTTAAGGCGTCAAAACTCTTATAGCGCGAATATAGATTAGTTTAATATTTATTAACTAATTTTATCGTTTCGTATATATTAAAAGCTTAAACTAAATTAATATCCAACTTTTATCTTTATAAACATATTTCGTCTTACTTACGTTAGATATTAGTTTATAAATCACTTAAGACAGTTTAAGCCTAGGTTATAAACGCCTTCTTTTTACTCATATATTTATTTAAGGCGATGGTTTCGTTTTTTGGCGCCTCCAGCCAATCGCCGGGGGCGATTTTTGCCCAAAACCAAACGGCCCGCCGGGGTTGGTTAAGGCCGCTTTATTAAAAGGCCGTATTGGCCCCTGGGAGCGCCGGGAGCCCTTGACCCTAGTTTTAAGGCCACCCATGGCCGCGAAAGGCCGCCCAGGGCCCTTTTTGACCGATTGCGGGGCCTTTGGCGAGGGGGGCGCGGGTCCGGTTTTTGGCCGGCGGCGGATTTTGGGCGCGTCGGGAATTTTATTGGGGCCAAAAAGGGGCGCGGGAATTTTTTAAGCGGGAAAAATTTTTGGGGAAGGCCATGGTCGATTTGGCGCGAAAAAGCGACTTATTGGAGGGGCGGATTTCGCCCGGGGCCTCGATTCGGGAAGATTTTGGGGATGGCTATCCCCTGGCCGCCCTGGTGGGGCAGGCCGAGATGGTCCGGGCGCTTTTTCTCTTGGCCGTCGACGTTAAATTGGGGGGCGTCCTTTTGGTCGGCGAAAAAGGCACGGCCAAGAGCACGGCGGCCAGGGCCCTGGCCGAGGTTTTGCCGCTTTTTGACGGTAGGCTCGATTGCCCTTACCATTGCCGGCCCGACCAACCGCTGGAGTTTTGCCCCGTCTGCCAAAGGGTTTCTGGCCCCAGCGGCCCCATGAGGCCGCCCTTTAAGACCGTTCCCTTGGGGGTAACCGAGGAGCGGCTTTTGGGGGGCTTGGATTGGGAGAAAACCCTTAAGTTGGGCCGCCCGGCTTTAAAGCCCGGGCTATTGGGGGAAGCCAACCACGGCTTGGTTTACGTGGACGAGGTTAACCTACTCGAGCCCTCCTTGGCCCACCTTCTTTTGGACGCCGCCTCCGGGGGCCGGGTGACCTTGGAAAGGGACGGCTTGTCTTTGTGGCATCCGGCCAAGTTCGCCCTTTTGGGTTCCATGAATCCCGAGGAAGGGCCTTTGGGGCCCCAGTTAGCCGACCGGTTCGCCTTAAGCGTAACCCTAAAGGGCGAAAGCGATCCGGCCCTTAGGGCCGAAATCGTCAGGCGCAGGCTGGCCTACGAAAGGGACCCCGGGGCCTTTAGGAAGGCTTATTTGGCCGAAAGCTTGGCCCTGACGGAGAGAATCGTTAGGGCCCGGGAAATTTTAAAGGGCCTAAGGCCGGCCGAGAAAACTTTAAAAGCCGCCGCCCAAATGGCCCAAACGGTCAAGGCCGCGGGTCACCGGGCCGATCTGGCCCTCTGCCGGGCCGCCCTGGCCCTGAGGGCCTGGGAAGGCGCCCGGGAGGACGCCCGGGAGGACCTTGGTGACGATGGGGTAAACCAAGCCCTGGCCCCCGGGGGGCGTGGGGAAGTTGGCCCCGGCTGGCTTGAAAAAGTCGCCGGCTTGGTTTTGGCGACCAGGGAAAGGGCCGACCGGGGGGATGGGGGCAAGACGCCCATAGGCGAGATAAAAAAAATCACCGCTCCCCAAAAGGCCAAACGGGAAGACGTTTACGTCACCGCCCAGGTTGAGGCGCCGGCCAATTTCAAAGCAAGCGAGGCCCTCCAAGACGAAAAAACTTCTTTGACCGTCTATGAGGTGGCCCAGACCTTCGAAATCGTCACCCCCAAAGGCCCAAATCGCAAGGGTCCCAAAGAAAGGTCCGGCCGGAGGGGTTGGCGCGAAACCGCGAAAGCCCGGGGCCGGGCCTTTAAGACCACGGCCAGGCGTTTGGGCCGCCCGGTCTCCCTATCGGCCACGCTTAGGGCGGCCGCCCCGCACCAAGCCTTTAGGCGCCAAAACCCCAACCGCCCTTACGGCCATTCTCCCGGGGCGGCCCATGGAAACCATGGGAACCATGGGGACCATGGGGCCTTGGGGGCCGACGGGGAGAGGGCGCTTTTATTAAACCCCGGCGATTTTCGGGAAAAGGTTTATCGGCTCAAAACCGGCCGCCTGGTTTTGTTCGTGGTCGATTCCTCGGGCTCCATCGGCACCTTGTATCGCATGGAAGAGGCCAAGGCGGCCGCCTTGTCGCTTTTGGGCGACGCCTATAGGAAACGCGACCGCGTGGCCGTAATCGCCTTTTACGGGCATACCGCCGAACTTTTGCTCCCCCCCACCAACAGCCCCGATCTGGCCGGGCGCCTTTTGGCCTCGCTACCTTCCGGGGGCAAAACCCCCTTGGCCGCGGCCTTGGCCTTGACCCATAAGGTCATTACCGTCGAGCGCTCCAAGGATCCCAAAATTTCCCCTTACGTTATCCTCATGACCGACGGGCGTCCCAACATTCCCCTGGACCCGGGCCGGGCGCCCTGGGCCGAGGTTTTGGGCATGGCCGCCAGAATGTCCGAGGACCCAACGGTAAAGTTTTTGCTAATCGATACCGACCGGGGCGCCTACAACGACTATAAACTGACCAGGGAACTCTCCGAGCGGCTGCGCTGCCCGAGGATGAGTTTGGAGGAACTGCGCCAGGGTAAACTGGACGTTTGGCTGGAATCAAATTAACCTAACTTAGGGCCAAGGGCTTAGGCCTAACCGATTTGGGCAAGCGGCTTTGGCCAATCGGCCCGCGCCGAATAAAAATCGATTCCCCGTAAATCGATTCGATCGAAACGGTTTAAGGGGAACTTTGGGACCAAGGGGTGAATTTTTGGCTAACCTTTTGGCCTTTTTTTTGAGTTTTTACTAAAAAAATTAAAAATAAAATTTTTTCGTTTGGCTTTGGGGCCAGGTTAGGACCAAAATTGATCGAAACTTGGGTTGCCTGGGGCCAGGTAAGAGGCAAAATTGATTGAAAGTTGGGGTGGCTGGGGCCAGGTTAGGGGCAAAATTGATTGAAACTTGGGTTGGCTGGGGCCAGGGGCTAGCGTTTGGGGGGTGGTTTTTGGGGCCCGTAACGTGGCCAATAATCCAAAAAATCCGAATGTTAGCGTTTTATTTTTGGCCTGGGTGTGGTAAGATCTTGGTCTCTATAGTCTGACCAGGAGAATCGCATTTTTGGTTAAGTCGCTATTAAGTACCTTAATTTATGGTTCTTTTTTTTATTCTTGGCGACCTTTTTCGCGTGGGATCGTTTTTTAGGAAACCGTCGAATTTCGTTAAAATAACTTAGGGCCCCTCCCGAATTCGCGTTTTTTTTGGGGTTTTGGGCTAACCAATTATCTGTTTGGAGACCATAATGTCAGCCATAAACGAGGAAATGACTTTCGTCTCTCGTGATTGCAAGAGTATCTTGGATATCTGTGACAAAATAAGTCAGGCCAGCGAACGTCTTTTAGACAATGAGAGGACCAGATTACTGGAAAGTAGCCAACTTTCAGGTCGCTTAAGGGTCAAAGACCATGATTCCGAGCTCTACGCCGCCGCCCGGTTGCGCGACGTTCCGGTCATAGCCAGGATTTCCTGCAAAGACGACTCCAATCGCACCAGGATTTTCTATACCTGCCCCTGTACGCCGCCGTCGGGGATCCCCAGGGCCAACCTAAATTCCCTTTACTCGCCCTTGGGGCGCTTGGCCGTCCTCCCCTTGGGCGGGACCTTGGTCACGCCCAAGGGAGAAACTTTGGTCGTAAGCGATCGGGCGGCCCTTCGCCCCTTTGAGTATAGGCTAACCAAAGACATCCACGACACGCTTTTTGAGTCCCTCCAAAGGGAGCGCATAAGGGTCAAGTCCCTTAGGGATTTCGTCAGGACCTTTGGCGAAAACCGTCCCAAACTGGCCGTGGAAGAGGGGGCCGAACCGCCCCTGGTTCCGGCCGAGGAATTGGACGTGGTCGTGGACGAGGGCGAGCTTCGGGCCGCCGCCGTTTCCCACTCCCTGCGCCAGCCCTACCTACTGGATTTTATTCAGGACGAGGTTTTCCGGCGTCCCTTCCAGGCCAAGCAAATCGTCTTTGGCGCCCCCGGCTCAGGGAAGACCACGACCCTGATAAGGCGCTTGGATTTTTCGATCTCCGCCGAGGCGCTGGAGGCCGAAAATCCCGGCCTATTGGAAAAACTCTCGGCCCAATCCGATCAGCCCCATGCCATAAGTTGGTATTATTTGGTGCCAACGGACACCCTGCGCCGTTACGTTAAGGACTCCTTTACCGATCTGGTCATCCCCGGCTTTGACAAAAACACCCTGACCTGGGAAGAAATGCGCCTCGATCTGGCCACGAATTTTTTCAGGATCCTTTCGGGCGTTGGCGGGGGCGGCCTAAGGTTGGCCGCCTCGACCGGGCGCGTGGCTAAAGCCGCCCTGGCCGACACGGTGGGCTGGTATTCCGACTTTGCCGCCTTCCAGGCCAAATCCTACTTCCAGGCCCAAAAGGCCTACGCCGGTTTTCTGGCCGAGTTTTCCGAGCCGGAGATCGCCCACCTGGGTAATCAGCTTAAGGATCTTTTGGAGAAAAGCTCCGATCACTCACTTATTTGGTTCAAAAGGGCCTTGTTGCCTTTCCAGGAGGACGTCTCCGCCCAAATCGAGGGCAAGCAAGGGGGCTCGCAAAAAGAACTAAAAAGCGCCTTCCAAAGCCACGTCGAACGCGATCCCGGCTTGGTCGAGGGCTTGGTTTCCCTGCTTTGGTCGGGCGAAAAGATCAAAAAGTCCGAAAACTTAGAACATTCCGCCAAGGTCTTTAAGCGCGAGGCTTACGGGATTTATTCCTCGGCCTTACTCGACCAAGCCAAGGCCTTGGCCAAAGGCCAGGGTTTGTCCAGGGATTCTCGCTCGGGTCGGGTCCTGGCTTGGCTGGGCGAAGGACGGCTTTTGTCCCAAGATCGGCTAAAGGAACTGGGCGCCGATCAGCTCGTCTGCCGGGCCCTAAGGCGCTTTAAGGTTGACGCCCAGGCCTTTTATAACGCCTATTTCGATTCGATCATCCCCAACTACCTTAGGTTCCGTCGTTACAACCGCCTTTGGTACGCCAATAACGGCGGGGCCAGTCGCCAAGTCGAGCCCTTTGAGGTCGATCTCTTGCTTTTGGCTTTCTTGGAGCCCGGGGCGGAGATATTGAAAAACTCGGATAACCCCACCGAGAAAACGGCTTTGAACTGGGCCTTGGATAACCAGGCTTACCTAACCAGAAACCAGGTCCTGGTCGATGGCGCCTGCGACTTTTCCCCGGTCCAGTTGAAATGCGCCGCGAGCTTGGCTAACCCTAATCTCGGTTCCGTTACCGTCGCGGCCGATCTGGGGGCCCGGGCGCCCATTTACGGCCTTAAGTCCCTGGACGATTTCGAATGGGCCATACCCAAGGCCACCTTGACGGAATTGCAGACTAATTACCGCCAATCCGGTCAGCTCCTGGAGTTAAGCGATCTCCTGTCCGGGTCAAGTCACGATCGCTTTTTGGCCAGCCGTTTCGAGTCCAAGGGACCCAAACCGGCCCTGGGCCAAAATCTCCTCTCCTTAAACGACACGGCTTTATGGTTAGCCGAACGGATCTTTGAGGTCACCCAAAGGGCCGGGCGTTTACCCTCCACGGCCGTGGCCGTTTTGAAACCCGAAGACGCGGGGCCCCTCTCCGAAGCCTTAACCAAGGCCTTGGGGAAAAACCCCGAGACCCAGGCCATAAAAGCCTTGGCCTCCCGTCCCGGCCAACCCCTGGGTCTTTTTGAGGACGTTAGGGTCCTGACCCTAGACGAGGCCCGGGGCCTCGAGTTTGAAGCCTTTTTCGCCGTCTTCCCCAATCCCGGCGACAAAGCCTCGGAAACCGAACCGGCCTTGGCCGATCGGGTTTATCTGGCCGCGACCAGGGCCGTCACCTATCTGGGTTTCGCCTTTAGGTCAACCCTTCCGGCCGAGCTCGATAACCTAACCAGCCTGACCGTGCCTTCCTGGTCGCAGCCCCAGGAGACCTTCGCCGCCGTTAGCCTCTAAAATATCCTGGCCCGGGACGCCAAAATTGGCGCCCCGGGCCAGGGAAATTCACCCGCCCAGGCCCCAAGAATTTTAAAGCCCAATGTCTTCCGAAAACAGGCTCAACCAGTACCTTAATCTCAAAGACTCTCCCCTTTGGAAGTTATTGTCGGCCGATTCCGCCCCCTACGTCATCGCCATCCTCCAAACCACCCTATACGA
>JAITLH010000285.1 GCA_031277995.1 Deltaproteobacteria bacterium | reverse complement strand
AAGCCAAACCCGCTCAAAAAATTGCCCATAGACCGGGTAGGTCTTAAGGAAATTAACCATGAGTTTTTCAAAATTGGCGCCTTTCTCTTTCTCAGAAGAGGCTAGATCTCGATATTTTTTTAAAATTAGAGAAATATTCATCTACTTTTTACGCTAATATATGTTATAATATTAATTTTAAAATATTTTTGCAAATAAATAAAATTAAAATAATTTAATTTGTTAAATTGTTTAAAAATAAAATCACCAGTATTTTTAGATACTTTTCAATAGCCTTAGCTCTGGCCCCGCTTGGCTTTGACCGCCGAGGTCTGGATGACGGCTAAACGAGGTTTATCCTTAAAATTCCCGCCGGTCGGTACGCGGGATAACCCTGGTGGGCCGATGGGCCAGGGCTAAAAAGTGAGTGAATCATTGACAAGTTTAAATTAACTAGCTGATTTCAAAGGTTTACATCATTTATGGTAAAACCAAGGAATTTCGAAGCCATATTGTTCCATGGTTTGTAAAAAATGTCAACTGAAAAATTATTGGTTGATTGGCCTAGCTTTATTTTGTTTAAGCAAATAATTATCAGTAAAGTTACAAATTAACTTTGTAATTAACATAATATAATATATATAGTTAGTTATAGAGTCTTAAAATATAGCTAATATTCTTTTAAATACTAAATACGTAAAGAAAAAAAATTTATTTTGTCGGAGTTTGCGCTCATCCGGCCATGACCAAAAAAAGCCTCGGGTGAATTGGGGTGGATTGACGATTTCGTAACCCAAAATGGAAAACCCCTACCCAGATTGGCCCGTAAGCGTCCGTTATCGCCCCTTAGAGGGGTTTTGGCGTCCGGGCTGGTACCCCCCTAGTGGCAAGGCGCTTCAAGCGTTCACATCCAAGACCCCATCCCCTATCCAAACTAGCCCGTAAACGGCCGAAATCGCCCCTTAGAGGGGTTTTGGCGCCCGGGTTGGTACCCCCCTAGGGGCAAGGCGCTTCAAGCTCTCCTAGACCCCTTAATGGCCGTTTAAACGGGAAGTCTCGATTACCCCCCGATTCTTTCGGTTAAAGCCGCGGCTTAAACCGGGCCTAAACGGCCGGTCTCGTTTTGGGCTATTTTTTGGAACCTTTTTTCTTTTTTGGCTCAAGGGAGCGCAGGGTTTCGATCTCGAGTTTATAGCCGTCAAGCTCGTTTGGGGTCTCCAGGATAAAGGGTAGGTTTTGGAGTTTGGGATGCCAAACCAGCTTGGCGATGGCTTCCAGGCCAATGTGACCTTGGCCGATCTTGGCGTGGCGATCTTTGTGGCTAGCCTGGGGGTTGAGGCTGTCGTTTATGTGAACGGCTTTTAGGCGGTTAAGGCCAATTTCCCGATCGAAGGTTTCCAGGACCTGGTCCAGGCGATCTTTAATGTCGTAACCGCCGTCGTGGACGTGGCAGGAATCCAAACAGACGCCGATCTGGTCGTTAAGCTTTATCTTGGAGATTAGCAAGGCCAATTCCCCAAAATCCCGGCCAATTTCCGAGCCCTTTCCGGCCATGGTCTCGAGGAGGACGGGGGTTTTTGTTTCCGGGGTGAGGATCTCGTTAAGCAGGTTTGCCGTGTTGTCGATGGCTTCGCTGGCCCCCAGGCCCACGTGGCTTCCGGGGTGAAGGTTGTAGAGGGCCCCCGGAAAGCGTTGCAGCCTTTCGAGATCCTCGGTTAAGGCCAGTTTGGCGAAGTTTCTGGTTTTCTCGACAACCGAGGAAGGGTTTATCGTATAAGGGGCGTGAGCCACGATTGGGCCAAAGCGGTGCTTGGTCAAAAAGTCAACCAGGTCCGAGAGATCTTTTAGATCCAATGGTTTAACGGAGCCGCCTCGGGGGTTACGGGTGAAATACTGGAAAGTGTCGGCTCCCAGCTCCAGGGCCTTTTGACCCATGGCCAAATAGCCGTTGGCCGAGGATAGGTGACAACCTAAATACATGGTTAATCCTTTGTTTAGTGTGTTATTAATTTGTTTATTGAATAAAGTTAGTTTATAAAATTTAATAACTATTTAATAACTTACTAGGTAAGTTTTTAAACGTATATTTTTACCCAGATTCGGTGGCGAAAAAGCCCTAAAGGGGTTTTTTTTAGGGTACTGGCCCAGCGAGGGCGTGGGGCTTTTGTTTTTAAGCTCTCTGCCCCGTCCCATCTTACCGCCCGAGAATTTTTTTGACCAATATAGAACGCGCTTTCCCCGCTTGGGAAGGCCCTTTTCCGTAGATTTTGGTCCTTGGATCTTCGATAAACCTTAACTTCTTAAATAAACTGATTAAGTTAAAAAAACAACTTGAATTCGTCTATAAATAATGTTATTAACTTTAGATCCTGAATATGTCTATTTGGGTAGAGGATTCGGGAAACTTAGCCCAGCGAGTTTTCCGAATGGTTTGGGACTTTTAAGCGCCGGCCGATATCTTGGTTTTTTCGGCGCGGCCTTTAAACCTTCGTTTTTATTGGCCAGGGATGTGAGCGGCCCAGGGCCAATGGAAGTCTCGGTTACTCGGCCGGGCCATATGGCGCGGCTATTTTTTTCTCGGGGCTAGGGTTTCCCCGATAAGCGGTGAATATTGGTTTACGCGGCCGGTTTAGTGACGCGGGCCAAGTGGATGTCCGGGGCGTGAGCTGCCCAGGAGAACCGTTTTTATTATTTTACACCCGGCCCAGTCGCCGGATCCAACCTCGCCTTGCGTTAAAGCGGGACAAATGACCATGGAGTCACAGGAGCTAATTTAGATGACCACCATTCCAAAATCAAACGACGCCCTCGGAATCGCCAACAGGGGCAACCCGGCTGAATCGGGGCTTTGCACTCTTTGCCAAGCCGATTGCGCCGGCCGTTGCGAAGTCTGGTATTCTTGCCTTAAGGGTAGGGAATTACTCTATCCTCGCGATTTTGGCGCGACCACTTCGGGCGCCTCAAACATCGCTCCCGAGGGCGTCTCTTACAACAGCGTCAGGATCATGGGTTACTGTTACGGGGCCCATGACGCCCCACCTTCGGCCGAAAAAGGCGACGCCCTTTTTACCGAAGTTTCGGTCGAGACCAGCTTTGGGGCCACCAAAAAAACCGTTTGCAAGGCTCCCTACATGGCCGGGGCCTTGGGGTCAACTTTCATCGCCGCCAAGTATTGGGACGCCATGGCCGCCGGTTGCGCCATTTGCGGAATTCCCATCGTCATCGGCGAGAACGTGGTCGGGGTTGACAGGAAGTCCGAGATTAAAAACGGCCGGATCGCCGTAAGCCCGGAGATGGATCGCCGTTTGGCCTCGTACCTAAAATATTACGACGGCAATGGGGTGGCCATCGTCCAGTTAAACGTTGAGGACGCCAGAAACGGCGTGGCCGAATACATAGCCGAGCGCTATCGCGACAAGGTCATGATCGAGCTAAAATGGGGGCAGGGGGCCAAAAACATCGGCGGCGAGATCCAGGTCAAAGACATAGAGTACGCCGACTTTTTAAAGGGCCGCGGCTATCTTGTCGATCCCGATTGCTCCAAGCCCGAGGTCAGGGAAGCCTTTCAAAACAAGGCCATCCATGGTTTCGCCCGTCACAGCCGCCTAGGCTACACTAATTTAAACAACTGGGAAGAAGTCAGAAAAGACTTTCTCAATAACGTCAAGCACCTAAGGGAGCTTGGTTTTGAGCGCGTCTCCCTAAAAACCGGCGCCTATGGCATGGAAGCCTTGGCCATGGCCATTAGGTTGGCCAGCGAAGCCAATCTCGACTTACTAACCATCGACGGGGCCGGCGGCGGCACCGGAATGAGCCCCTGGGACATGATGGAACATTGGGGGGTGCCTCCGGTTCTTCTCCATGCCAAGGCTTATGAGTACGCTTCCATTTTGGCCGCCTCGGGTCAAAAGGTCGTGGACATGTCCTTCGCGGGCGGCTTCGCCCGTTCGAGCGCCATCTTCAAGGGCATGGCCCTGGGCTCTCCCTTCGTAAAACTCATTTGCATGGGCCGGGCCCTGATGATCCCCGGATTTTTGGGCTCAAACATCGAAGGCGTTTTAAAGCCCGCCAACAAAGCCAAGGTCAATGGCAACTGGGACGCCTTACCCAAAACCGTAAGCGATCAAGGTTCCAGGGCCGAGGAAATTTTCGCCGGTTGGTACGACGTCCAAGACAAGATCGGCCCCGAAGCCATGAAAGACCTACCCTTTGGGGCCGTGGCCATGTGGGGCATGATCGATAAACTTACCGCCGGACTCCAGCAGCTGATGGCCGGGGCCAGGAAGTTTACCATCGGCGCCATCGATCGCGACGACATCGCCGCTTGCAACCGGGATACCGAGCGCGAGACCGGCTTAGCTTTCGTGACCGACATCGGCGACGAAAAGGCCAGACTCATCCTCAAGCAAAAGTTCTAAAACCTATACGGGTTCCCTGCTTCCTTGGTTTCGACGGCCTGCCGTCGAGACCAAGGCCACTTTTTTTTTGAAACATTCCCCGGAGAGACTTTTTAGGTTTCCCCGGGGTTTTTTTTTGCGCTTTTTGCCAGATCTAAAATTCCTTATACATAATTATGACTAAGTAAACGAAGATACTTTTGTGATATTTACTAGATCTACAATTCCTTATACTTATATTTAGCTGCGTTAATAAGTATAATTTTATCTATTTTTATGATGTATAAAATACAAATAATATATTTATTTATTTTATATAATATAGATTATATTAAGTTTATGTATCAAATAAATTATGGTAAAATTATTTAAAGTACTAAAAATACTTATATTGCATTTACGACTTCAAACCTTTATAATTTTTAAAACGCTACCACGTTGATTTTTTAAAAGCCGGATTGTTAATATATCTTGGCATGGTTGATCGTTGTAACCTCAACCTCAACGGTCACCGTCTGAATCGTTTTATTGAATCCCCAATAAGAGGTTATCCAATCTAAATCAAGGTTTTATCATGAATTTCATTATTTTAAAGCAAAATACTCTGATATATATCATCGCGCTGTTGTTAATGGCGGTATCTCTTCCTCAAAAAGCCTTTGGCGAGGATATTCAAGCCGTGGATAGTTTAAAAACATCTAATTCTAGCGCTTCGGAGGCCAAGATAAAGGCTGGCCTAACGGCTGGCCTAGATGATGACTCCGAGAGGGCTAAGGCGTTCCGTAAGGACGCCGAGCAAGGCGATGAGATCGCCCAGTTTAACCTGGGCGTATCATACGAACTTGGCAAGGGGGTTCCGCAAGATTACGCTGAGGCGGCCAAGTGGTATCTAAAGGCCGCCGAAAAAGAGCTTTCCGAGGCCCAATATCGCCTTGGCTTTTTAATTGAGAAAGGCATGGGCGTTTCTCAAGATTACGGTGAGGCGGTCAAGTGGTATCTAAAGGCCGCCGAAAAAGACCACCCCGACGCGCAGTTTTACCTTGGCCTAATGTATGAAGACGGACGGGGCGTTACCCAAGATCACTCCCAAGCGGCCAAGTTGTATTTGAAGGCCGCCGAAAAAGACCTCCCGGAGGCCCAGTTTAATCTTGGCCGATCGTATCTCCTTGGCCTGGGCGTTCCCATAGATTACTCGGAAGCGGTCAAATGGTTTTTAAAGGCCGCCGAAAAAGACATTCCGAAGGCCCAGTTTAACCTTGGCGTATCGTACGAACTTGGAAATGGGGTTCCGCAAGATTACGGTGAGGCGGCCAAATGGTACACAAAGGCGGCCGAACTCGGCTACCCCCAGGCCCAGTATCGCCTTGGTTTAGCCTATTCCAATGGCCAAGGCGTTTCACAAGATCACGCCCAAGCGGCCAAGTGGTACCAAATGGCCGCTGAGCAAGGCGTTTCGAGCGCCCAGCTTAACCTTGGCATATATTACAAACAAGGGCGGGGAGTTTCTAAAAATTTCGCCGAAGCGGTCAAGTGGTACCGAAGAGCAGCCGAGCAAGGCGATTCCCAAGCCCAGTATAACCTTGGCGTTTCTTATGCCAATGGTGATGGAGTCCCAAAAAACAACGTTATGGCGGCTCTTTGGTTCAGAAAAGCCCATGGGCAAGGCTTTCCCCTTAGCGAGGAGGCCAGCGAGATTATGAACAAATACTAGCGTTAAATAGCATAAATTGGCCATTCAAAATTTGTATTTTTGTCTAACTTTAATTAAATGCTTAAACGGATATTATCATATCTAGATAAAAGGTTTTTTATGAAATTTTTAATTTCAAAACAAACTAATTTGTTGCATATCGTTATTTTAATGATATTGGCAGTGTCTATCCCTCAAAAAGCCTTTGGCGAGGATACCCAAAACTTCACCATATCCGTGGAGGCAAAAGATTTCCGCTCTGCTTTGGCGCAAGCCGAATCGGAAGCGTTGCAAAAAGCCATAACCGCGTTCTTGCCCTATAAAGAACAGCTCGGATACGCGACAGAGATTCAAACAAAAATACTTGATAATTCGCAAAAATTTACAAAAGTCGAACCTATTGGTCAACTTAAAGGTTATGATAGTACGGTCTATAAATTTGACATTACCGTAGATATGAAGATATTAAAAGATACTGTTGATGATTTCAAATCAAATATTGCTGACGTTTCAGATGAGAACTTAAAGGTTGGTCAAGATGACTCCGAAAAGGTCAAAAGGTTTCGAAAGGCCGCCGATCAAGGCGATCCGGAAGCCCAGTTTTACCTTGGCGTAGCGTATTACAATGGTGAAGGCGTTCCGCAAGATTACGCCAAGGCGGCTAAATGGTACCGAAAAGCCGCCGATCAAGGCATTCCAAAAGCTCAGCTTAACCTTGGCTATTTATATTATAATGGTGAAGGCGTTCCGCAAGATTACGCCGAAGCGGTTAAATGGTACCGAAAAGCCGCCGATCAAGGCATTCCGGAGGCTCAGTTTAACCTTGGCGTAGCGTATGGCAATGGTAAAGGCGTTC
>JAITLH010000170.1 GCA_031277995.1 Deltaproteobacteria bacterium | reverse complement strand
GATAAAACGCTTAACCCTTGGCTCATAAAGACGGTCCAAAAGGAAGCCGATATGGTCGCCGCCTCCCTTAATGAGATTTTCGGCCGCCCGATCGATATGCCCGGCCGTTATGGCTACCTGGTAATCGTCTATCGTTTCCACCGCTTGGCGGGCCAAAGCGTTGACCAGCCATGGTTGCCCCTCGGACCAATGCCAGGCCCTTTGAAGCGCCCCTTCGGTAAAGATCTGGCCCGTGGCCTCGGCATGCTGGTCGTAAAGGCGCTTAATCTGGGACTTGGTAAAATTCTCGATAGTCAAGGCCTCGCTTATGAAGTTAAGCGGGGTGACCGTTCCAATGGACCCGGTGCCCGGCCTTATCTTGGCTTGGTAGTTTTGGAGATTACGAGTTGCGATCAAGGCCAGGGATCTTGGAAAAGGCGCCAAGTCCCTATTGGCATAACCGTTACGCAGTTGGGACAAAAAGTGTGCCAAAACTTTATCGGCAAGGCTATCGGCTTCATCGAAGAAAACGACCAATTCCTTATCCAGCCTAGAACATAAAGTCCCGAGCCAAGCCTTAACCGGAAAATCGCCCCGATCGGGACAGGCGTTAAACTGAGCCAAAAAACTTTCCCCAAAGTTTCTTTTCAAGGGTTCGGACGGGGCAATCTCCAAAGCCGAGTTGAGATTGGCCAAAAGAACCTTCATGGCCTGGGCCTTATCCGTAATCGAGGTTAGTTCCTCCAAAGAACAATAAAGGGCGTGACACTCGCCATCCTCGTTTAACTTTTCCGCCGCGGCCTTGACAGACGTCGTCTTCCCCGACTGGTGGGGAGCGAAGAGAACAAAATAGCGTTTGGCGCCGATCAAACCATTTAGCCCAACTAGACGCGGTAAGGCCGGCAGAGCGTAATGCTCGGTTATTTGGCAGGGACCGGCGACGTTAAATCGCTTAATCTGGCCAATGGTCATGGGGATGCCTTCATTTTTTGGTTAATCAAAACCGATGGTTTTACATTAATAACGTCAGTGGGCCCTGACCAATCGGCCCTTGGGCGGGATGGTTCAAAGAAAATATCCATGGATTTTATACTCAAATCCATGATTAAAACTATCATAAAAAACCAATCCAAGCAATCATCTAAATTTAAACTCATACGCCCTTAGCGCGTGCCCTTTTCGATCGCCGTCCGAAAGTCCCCGGGCGTTAATCGCAAAATAATTTTGGCCAACAAAGACAAGGCGGTCTACGGTAAAAGAAAAAAGGGATAAAAATTCAATAACCCAACGTAGATAAATCGCGTGGCCTCACGGCCTCCAATTTCGCGATCGGCTTAGCCGCCGGTTTAAAAAACTCCCTAGAATTGTCCGATACGCCCATATTGGCCCCTCTGGGCGCTCCCGTTACGCCCAGGGGCCAAGATCGGGAGCGGGTTAACCGGTTTAACTTGGAAAGGCCAAACTTAAGGCCGGGCCATTTTTTGGCCGCGAAGGGCAACCCTATTTTCTCACTTTGCTCTTGATTTTTAATGTTTTTGGTATTATAAAGAAACTTAAGGGGAAAGCTCAAAAACATTTTTATGCGATAGCGATATGTTTTTTTACGTTATCATATTTTTAAATTCATTGGTTTTATACAACTGCTTAAGCCAAAATACAGGCTATTTATTTTTTACAAATTCTTTACTAACTTTAATAGTTTTGTTAATATTTTATCGTAAGAACAGAGTAACTGAATATAACCAAAAATATACTGTCTATGCCCCATTAATTTTAAACTCTTTATCGATTTTAATCATATTTAGTATTTTTATAAGGCTTATTTTTCTTGATTATCATTTCTCGGCCATGTTAACGCTGCCTCCCCTGGCCACTTTAACCCCAATCTTAAATTTTATTCTAATTTTGAGACGTTATAAAAAAATGAAAGAAGAAGAGTAAGAAGAAGAACAATAACGAGAAAAAAACGCCGACTAAATATTTACCTTTGAAACGAACGCGCCACGCCCCCAGCGCTCGCGGCCAAAACGATTGGCGGTAAGCTTTGGGCCAACGGTAAGTCGAAACCGCCTCGAGGTTAGGCGAGGCGAAAATTCCCGGGTAGCCTTAAATTTGGCCCGCGAACGGCCAAAATCGCCCCTTGGCGGGCTTTGGCCGCCCGATTGAGAATTGTAGTGTGTTTAAGGGCCCAAGCGGCCCGGGGCGCTTAGGGGCCGATTAAAGGCCGCGACTGGCCCATTTTGGCCCATAACCGAGTTTTGAAGCGATCCTTAACGGGTACCGTTTCCCGCTCCCCCAATTTTATTGGGCTTTTACTTAGAAATGGCTTGGCCATGGGATAACGGCGCGATCCGGCGGGCCAAGGTGGGAAAACGGGCCAATTTGGCCAGCCGTGGCGGCCCAATTTGGCCCAACGGGGCGGCCCGATTTAGGCCAAGGGGGCGGGAAAAAAGGCGTTGGATTGGATTGGATTCGCGGTTTTTGGTTGGTTGGGGACCGCGATGGGCCTAAGCCCCCGGCGGGCGACCAAGGGATTTGGGGGCTTTATTTCACGGTTTTTTCGTGAATGGCTTGGGGGTTATCGGCGGTGATGATTCGGTCGAGATTAAGGCGGCGCAGGTAGAGAAAAAGCGGGAGACCGCAGGAGACGCCGACCGCGATGGTGGCCAAAAAGGGGAGCCAAAGGCCTTTCATTTTAAGCTTGCGGCCTTCGGTAAAAACGAAAAGGAGGGTCACCACGGAAGCCACGATGGAGTTAATGCCAAAAAAGCTGCTTACCGGGGAGGCCCAGAGTTGGGTTGAGAGTTCTTGAAAGTTTAGGCCATGGGTCATCAAAAACTGCCCTAGAAAGCTATAGGGGCCGACGGCGCCTATGAAAGCCAGGCATAGGTAAAAAATGGCCATGTCGCCTCCCGATGGGCCTAAAACGGCCGCTGTGGCGCGGCCGGCGGTTTATGGGGGATTGTCGGGGTTTATTTTTAAAGGGCGGCGGAAAAATTTTCCGCCGCCCATGTTTTTTCGGTTTGGCGAAAAACCCACCCCCAAGCGATTTTGGGGGCCCGGCTTAAAGCCAAACGGCAAACCTCAGGCGGGGACGGGGTTTCGGCCGGCCTTAGGCGGCCGATTGGGGCCGGCCGGTTGGGGTCGGCCAATTGGGGCCCGTCGGTTGGGGGCTTAGTTTTCGGCCACCTGGGAGCCGTCGGTTGGGGCCTTGGCCGTGATTTCGGCGGGGCTCAGGCTTTCCAAATTGGCCGTGGGTTCCGGGGGCTTTTTTTCCTCGACGGCGACGCTGGAGGCGGGCTGGACCTTGATTTTGTCGTTTTCCCGGGCCTCAAGGCTGCCAAAGTATCTTAGGTAGTCGTTTGAGCCGGAATCGAGGATTATTACGCTACGATCTTTCATGGTCTGTTGATAGGAATCAAGGGACCTTTTGAAGGCGTAGAATTCGGGATCCTGGCCGTAGGCTTCGGCGTAGATGGCCGCGGCCTCGGAATCGCCCTCGCCCAGGATTATCTGGCTCTGGCGTTCGGCGTTGGCCAAGGTCTCCCGGACAGCCTGATCGGTTTCGGCCATGATCTTTTGGCCGTCGCGGCGACCCTCGCTTCTGTATTTCGTGGCCTGCTGTTCCCTTTCCGTCCTCATGCGATCGTAGACCGCCTTTTGGTTTTCGGGGGGCAGATCGGCCCTTTTGATGCGAACGTCCACCACGCTTAAGCCGGCGATGGTGTCTTCGGACAGCTTTTTATTGCTTGAATCCGTGACCGTTTCCATGATCGAGCCGCGGTTTTGGGAGATGATGTCGGCCATGACGTGGAGGCCCAGTTCCCTACGCAGCTCGCCCACGATGATAACGCCCAGGCGCCTTTTGGCTTCCTCGATGACCGAAAAACTGGTGTCGCCCTTAAACCTTTGGTAGAAAACCAGGGGGTCTTCGACCCGCCAGCGGGCGTAGGCGTCAACGACCATGTTTTTGTTGTCGCGGGTATAAATCTCGGCCGCGGCCACGTCGTATTCCATTAGGCGGCGATCTATGGGAACGACCTTTTGGATGATGGGGATCTTAAAATGCAAGCCCGGCTGACGAACCTCCCCGACCGGCTCGCCAAATTGCAAGACTATGGCCAACTGGGTTTCGTCCACGGTAAAAAGCATGCCGTTGGCGATAAAAAACAAGACGACCAGGCCAAAAACGTAATAGGGAAGATTTTTTTTCATTGGCTTTACTCCCCCTTTCCAAAGTCGGTCATCGGCGAACGGGCCGGGCCGTTTAAGCCCAGCAAAGGCAATAAACTCTGGCCCGAGTTACCGGTCAGGAGATACTTTTCGGCGCCCGGCAGGATGTTATCCATGGTCTCCAGGATAAGCCTCTGCCTGGTCACCTCCGGGGCCTTGCGGTATTCGGCGTAAAGGGAACTGAACCTGGACGAATCGCCCTTGGCTATGTTGACGCGCTCGGCTTTGTAAGCTTGGGCCTGGGCGATCATGGCGTAGGCCTTGGCCTCGGCCTCGGGGAGTTTATTGTTTCTGTACCCCCTGGCTTCGTTAATGAACCTTTCGCTGTCTTCCCTGGCCGAGGTCACGTCCTTAAAGGCCTGCATAACGTCGTTGGGGACGTGGACGTCCTGAAGTTCAACGTTATTGACCAGTAAGCCCGTGCCGTATTTGACCATCATGGCTTGCAAGGTCTCTCGGGTATCGTCCTGGATTGAGGCCCTTTTGTCGGTCAAGGCCCCGTAGATGGTGTTACGCCCAATCACTTCCCTCATGGCCGATATGGCCGCGTCCCTAATGGTTTTGTCCGGATCGTAGATATGAAAGGCGTAGGCCACGGGGTCATCGACCTTATACTGGACCACGAACTGAATGTTGACGATATTTTCGTCATTGGTCAGCATGGTGGCCTCGTCAAGGCCCCTATTGGCTCCCGTGCCGCCCCCGACCTCAAATTGCCTGGTTTGGGTGTAATTGACCTTGGTCACGCTCTCGATGGGCCAGGGCAAGTGGTATCTTAAACCTTCCTCGACCGAGTTTGAGTATTTACCAAAGCGTTGAATTAAGCCTCTTTCATAGGGTTCCACGGTAAAAAACCCCGAAGCCAGCCATAGCCCTATTATTATTAGCAACAAAATCCAGAAGGAAGGCAGCTTGCTCGGCTTTTTAAACTTTTTGATGAGATCTTCCATCTTGGGTTTTTGAACGCCGTTACCGCCGCCATCCTCGGGGGCCTTGGTTGGCCTCGGGGATCCCTTCTGACGTTTCTTTTGCCATTCTTCCCAGTCCATAGGCATGGGTACTTATCACCTCGCGTTTCTATAGGGCCTAGGGGCGAGCCGCGACCCGACAAAAGGCCGACCTCAAAGGCGGCGAGAATTCTCCCCGCGGCCTTTTTTAGCCGACATGATGATCGATTGATTATAACCTATATATTAGTAAGTTTCCAGAACAATTTCCGGAGGCCTTTCCAAGCCAAGCCAAAGGCGCGGCCTAGCCAAATTCTCCCCCGCCCGGGGGGTGGCCCTTAACGGCAAATTAAACAAAGGTCAGAAACCATATCGATAATTACCCCAAGCGATCCAATAAACGCCGCTCCTTTTATTTCTCATTCAATCATTGGCTCAAAAAAAACGCGCCCCGCCGCCCCAATCTTCTCCCCGGCCAGGGCGGGGCCCATTGGGCCAATTCCCCGGGGGCGTTTTGGCCGGATCGCCCAAAACGCCCCCAGGGCGGCTTTAAGGCCATGGGGGGTACTTTAATCCCCATGGAGGGTTCCCAAGGGCTCCCAGGGCCCAACGCGGCCGTTTATTGGCCGGTTTTTGGAGGGGATCGCGTTTATTGGCCCTTGGGAGAAAACGGCCCCGAGGGTGGGCTTTGGGGGCCAACGTTTATTTTGACGATCGAGGGGCGAAAAAATTACCCAGGCTAAACGGACTCCGGCTTGGGGCCATAAAGAAACTTAAGGAGCCGGCTGGCCCAGGGCACCCGGGTTAGGCGTTTTTCCAAGCCGCCCTCAAAGGCGATCTTGGAACCCTGGCCGCAGAGCCAAGCCTCCCTGGCCATTAGGGCCAACTCGGCCAACCTGGTTTCCAGGGCTTCTTTCTCGGGGCCCTCCAGGGCCGAGGCGCCAAAGCCAAAGGCTTCCTTGCGCAAGGCCTCCTCGATGGCCTCCTGGGATCCGCCCGTGGCGGCGCTGACCTGAAACAGTTCTTCCAGGATATCCACGGAATCCTCTGTTTTGGCCGGCTGGGGGGAGCGGCTTTCCAGGGGGCGCCGGCCCTTTGAGCCGGGGCGATTTTGCTTGGGTTCGCTCATAAGGGGATATCGAAACCTCATGGGGGGAGGCGGTTTTTTTTAAAGAAAAAGGTTTTAATTAACCGCTCCAATGAACGTTGGCGATTAAATGATCCTTA